>NZ_JACGMO010000005.1:0-110002 GCF_015354745.1 Micromonospora sp. S-DT3-3-22 | reverse complement strand
GGAGGAGGACACCCAGATGAGCGCCGCCACAGCGATCACCAAGATGCCCTACGACTTCTCTCCTGCCCGGATGCGCTGCGTGGAACTCGCCGGACGGCTCTTCGGCGAGGCCCTTGCCGACGCCCACCCCGACACCTGATCACCCCACCGTCGGCAAGATCGCCGCTGTCCTGATCAGCTGTCACCGCGCCCGAGGTGCCCGTTTGGAGAGCACCATGGGCAGTCCTTGTCACGGCGTGGCATCTGGCCTGTGCGTTCGCGCCGTCTGGGCAGGTGGATCGTGGAGGTGGTGTCGTCGGGGTCGTGGTGCATGCCGGTGACGGCGAGCATGAAGTGGTTGATGGCCTCGGTGGCGACGAGGCCGTTGAGGGCGATGACGCTGGGTGCTGGAACGCTTGCGACGTAGCGGGCGGCAGCCCGTACGTGTTCGGGTTGCATGTCGATCGCGAGTTCGGTCGGGTCGATGAGGCCGTTGCACCACATGCAGCCGCTTCCGGGGACCACGAACCGGTTGACGGCGTGGATCTGGCCGACGATGTCGTCGTCGTTCACGGGGATCTTGACGCCGATCTGCGTCGTGGGGATCAGGTACTTGTTGGCGGCGGCGTTGACCCAGTACCGGGCGGAGTGGCTGTCCGCGGCGAGGAAGATCCAGTCACAGAAGTTCAACGACTGTCTCGCCGTGCTGGTCTCAACTCGTTCCGCCATCACCGTCAGGCCGATATCCGGGTTCGCCCGACGGGCGTTCCGGACCGCGGGGAGGGTCTTCGACCGGCCGACGTCGTCGCGTTCGGCGGCGAGCAGCCGGGGCAGGTTCGTCTCGTCGACGATGTCGTCGTCGATCAGGACAAGGCCGCCGACGCCGAGGCGGGCGAGGAATTCGACGAGTATGCTGCCGACTCCGCCGAGGCCGACCACGGCAACCCGCAGGCGGCTGAGGGACTCCTGGCCGAGCTGACCGAAGAGCCTCGCCTGCCGATCGTGCAGAAGCTCGGCCCTGCCGGCGCGGGCGGGGCGAGGCCGCAGGCGAATGAGGTTGCCGCTCGGGATGACGACCTCCGCGAGGTCGACGCGGGACCCGTCGGGCAACCACAGGTCACCTGCGGCGGCCTGGGCGGTGAGGACCAGTCCACCGACGACCTGTCCGGTGATTTGCCGCAGTGCCGGGTAGCCCCGCTCGTGGCTGGCTAGGTCGATCCGGGAGAAGCCGACCGTCGCACCGCCGAGGTGGTTATGAATGGCGAGGTAGGCGAGTCCCTTTTCCCGTGCCCGGACTGCGGCGTCGCGTACGAAGGACGGTGCGAGGGCCCGGTACCCGGTCTCACCGGGCACATAGTCGACCCTGTCGTTGGCGAGGATCAGCTCGCGGGCGAGCAGCCGGGGCCCGCGGGGGCCTTCGGCGCGGCCTGCGAGGATGACCGCGCCGTGTTCGTCCCTGTCGCCCCGGAACAGGTGTTTGGACAGGTCGGCCCACAGCCGAGCCGGCATGGTGAGGCTCCAGCCGTCCGCCGGCGGGTTCACTGGGTGACGAGCCATGTGATCACCTTCTCGGCCTTGAGCGCGGCGTTGTCGATCCCGGCCTGCCACCCGTTGGAGCGGCGTGACAACTGCATGGCTGGCCTGTTCTGCCAGTCGACCTGTTGGATGGCCGGCCCGTGAGGCTGCCCGTCGGTGCGGGTCAGCCGTCCGGTGTAGTGGGGGTACACGTCCGCGCAGGGATAGGCGGCGCTGATCTGGAAGCCCAGCCATGTGGTCGACGGGATGTAGCCCGGGCCGATCTCGATGTCGTTGACGGTCACGAAGGCGCCGCCGGCGCCGTCCGGGGTGACCTCGACCGGCTTGCCGGCGAAGTGTTCCCGGACGGCGTCGACCGCGGTGGTGACCGCTGCGGTCGGCTCGGTCACGAGTTGTCGTCCGGCGCGACCGCGAGGAACTCCTGGTGAGGGTGGACCGTGATGGTGTCGTCGTCGCCGATGACCTCGTAGCGGTTGCCCCGCTTCACCGAGAGCTGGAAGTTGGGCTGGATGTGGACGCCCTGCGCGACGGCGGCCTGCTTGATGTCCCGGCCGGTGACCCGGCGCTCGGGCAACTCGACCTGCTGGTTGTTGACCGAGACCCTGATGGTCCGGGGCGGGCGCTGGCTCTCGCCGACGTTCTCGGTGGCGCTGGTCGTCATATTGATCTCCTCGGATCATTGCTGCTGCTGGAGCGCAGCGGGTACGGTAGGTGTCCTACTGGTAGGACACCGTTCGACTTGTCGAACGAGATCAACGCTACCACGCGAGTGTTCGACATGTCGAACGGTGGTAGAAAGGTGGTTCGCGCAACCTGCGAGGAGATGCCCCGCCCATGGCCCAGACCAGGATCAACGTGCCGGCGCTGTACACAGCCCTCGACGCCGCGCGCAGAAGCAAGAACCTCTCCTGGCGACAACTCGCCGGCGAGGTGGGATGTAGCCCTTCCACGATGACCCGCCTTGCCAACGGCTACCGGCCGGACGCCGACGCCTTCATGACCCTCACCCAGTGGCTGAAGATGCCAGCGGAGACCTTCTGGATCTCCGACATGGAGGACGACCAGGACGAGGAGCCCGAACTCCTCGCCGAGGTCGGCGTTCTCCTGCGCGCTCGCAAAGATCTCGGCGAGGAGGAGAAGCAACACCTACAGAACGTGCTCGAAGCGGCCATGAAGCTGCACGCCACCCAACGCGCGGCTCGGAACCGGTGACACGTGGGCAAGAGGCTCCCCAAGGCTGAGATCCAGCGTCGAGCAATCGACATCCGAAAGACCGACCTCGGTCTCACCGAACACGATCGGCTCTGCCCCTACGAACTCGCCCACGCGCACGGCGTCGCCGTGCACCCCTTGGACAGCCTCGCGGAGATGGGATGCCCTGAGAAATCGGTGACCTTCTACGCCTCCGAACGTCCGGAGGCATGGTCCGCCGCGCTGGTACCTGCGGGAACGGGCCAGTTCATCGTGGAGAACACCTCACACCTGCCCCGCCGCCGCAGATTCAACGTTGCCCACGAGATGGCCCACGTGCTCCTTGAACACGAGTTCGACCGGGTCATGTTCAGCGCCGAGGGCCGCCGCGGATGCGCCAATCCCACCAGCAAAGATCAGGAGTGGGAAGCGCAGGAACTTGGAGCCGAACTGCTTCTGCCTCTGCCCGCCGCCTACAAGGCAGCCAGGGAGCGCAGGACCGACGAGCAAGTCGCCGACCTCTTCGACGTCAGCCTTCTGGTGGCCAGGTGGCGCATGAACGGAACGGGGGCGCGGATCGTTGCCCAACGCGCAGCCGCGAAGCGGGCCAAGTCCGGAAAGTCTTGGTAGCCCAACTTCATCCATCACCTCACTGCTCCGCTGGGCGAGACGTCGGCATCCGATGGCCTGGTTGGGTGGCGGCAGCGGGGGACGAGTCCTGCGAGTTCAGGGCGAAGAACCTTTACGGCTGGTCCTGGGTCGACCCCATCACCGCACTGGTCATCGCCGCCGTGGCGGTCAAGGAAGGCCGGAGGCGTGGCGTAGTGATGCCTGCTGCGCGGTCCTGCTGACCGTCCCGCTCCCTGACACCCACACCCGCGCCGGTACCGTCGCAGATGGACACGGTGCCGGCGAGGATGACGCGTGCGGATGCCGACCGGGCTGCTCCTGCTGCTCGTCGAATGCGGCATGACCGCACTTGCTATCGGGTTCATGCCGTCCGCGGTGCCCGCCGCGTTCGATGCCGAGTTGACCACGGCCGCGCCGCAACGACCCAGCGACCGTGTGGCAGGCGGCCGAACGCGTGCTCATCCCGTCCCAGCAGTAGCCGTAGCCGTAGCCGCACACCGTGGTCCACGCCGCCATGCTGCGCCGCGCCCTGCGCGAACGCGACCGCGTCGAGGGGGTCGAGCAGGTCATCCATCTCGCCATGACCGGACCCGGAGCCGCGTTGGGCCGCCTGCCCGCCGGCGACACCGGCCGCGTCCGCGTACCGCTGGCACAACCCATGCCGATCCCCGCCGACCTGGCCGCGGTGCTCGCCAACGCGCCCGGAACAGCGGCCGACGCCCCTGGTGAGCCAGTAGCCCCGCCGGTCAAGCGCGATCCACCCCTCGTTCTGCCTGCCTTACGGCGGTGGTACTGCGACGATGCAGGACGTGGGATCCACGAACATGATGAAACACCGTCGCGCTCGTCCGCATGGGCCACGACCCTCGCACCCGCGACTACGTGACCCGCCGCACCCGCGAAGGACGCACCAAACGCGAGATCATGCGCAGCCTCAAGCGCTACATCAGCCGGCAACTCTTCCGGACCCTGAACAGCGCCCGCCAAGCCTGCGGGTGCCGATAACCTCATCCGCGCTGGTCAAGCGGCATGCTCGTATTCGTGGAGGATGCCGCCAAGTCGATCATGTCGGCGGATGCGGAGACGCGCGAGGTCAGCCTGTTCGGTCATTGGGTCGGGTAGTGCTCGCAGGGGCCGGGCGTTGGCGATGCCTCGGTGCGGGCGGTGCTGATTGTGGTGGTGTTCGTACTCGCGTAGGGCGTACAGCAGATGCGCCTGATTCCAGATCAACATCCGGTCGAGCAGTTCGTGGCGGCAGGATTGGATCCACCGTTCCATGATCGAGTTCATGCGAGGCATCCGTACCCCGGTGAGCATGACCTCGATGCCGGCGCCTGCGAGGATCGTGTCGAACAGGGCCGGGTACTTGCCGTCACGGTCGCGGATCAGGTACTTGACCTGGCAGCCGGTGTCCTCGAGGTCCATGAACAGGTTCCGAGCCGTCTGGGTGACCCAGGCGGCGTTCGGATGGGGCGTGGCGCCGAGGATCCGGACCCTTCGGGTGGCGTGTTCGATCACCGCGAGGACGTAGAGGCGGGCGCCGGTCAGCGTCACGGTCTCGAAGAAGTCCGCAGCGATCAGGCCTTGGGCTTGGGAGCGCAGGAACGTCGCCCAGGTGCTGTTCGTGCGTTCGGGTGCCGGGTCGACGCCGACGTCGTGGAGAATCTCCCACACGGTGGACGCGGCGACCTTCACCCCGAGGACGAGCAGTTCGCCGTGGATACGCCGGTAGCCCCAGCCGCTGTTCTCTCGGGCCAGGCGCAGCACCAACGTCCGGATCGACCGAACCGTTCGCGGCCGACCGGCCCGGCGGGGCTGGGACTGTCGGGCGTGCCGGCGGGCGATCAGTTCGCGGTTCCAGTGGAGCACGGTCTCCGGGCGTACCAGCAGCCGCAGCTGGTGCAAAAGCGTTCGTGGTAGCGGGTGCAGCAGGGCCGCCAGCCAGGCCCGGTCGGCCGGGTTGAACCGGACCCCGCCGCCACCGAGTTGCCGTTCGAGGACCATGATCTGGTGACGCAAGGCGAGGATCTCGGCGTCCTTGTCGCGGTCGCTCATCGGCAACAGCCGCAGCAACGCGAGGGCGTTGGTCACACCGAGATAGGCCAGTCGCAGCAACACAACCGATCATCCTCGCGGAACACTCTGCATCGAGCCTCACCGAGGTCCGGTCGCCGAAACCAGTCCGGTTCTCCGCCTGCCCACGTTGGCAGTGGGACGGCTGTGAACAGGGTGGATGAGGTTCTCGGCACCCGCACTGCCAGGGCGGGTAGGGCGCGGGGGATGTCCCGCCATGGTGATCTGGTCCGGACCCGCCACCGGATCCCGTCGATGATCACTCTCATGGTCCATCTGCGCGGCCGAGCATGACCCCGTTCCCGCAGGCAGCGACGGCTCGAGTACCGCCCACTGCACGTCGGTCAGGTCATGTCGCCTCGCTGCCGCTACGCTCGGCACGAGGTCTCCGGTGTGAAGTTCTGCTTGGTCGCTGAACCAACTACCGGAGACCTCTCCCATGAGCGACCACCGCCACGCCGCCAACCCCTACGAAACACGGCCTAGGCGGGCGCTGTCCTACCGGATCCCGACTGCCACCGAAGGCCGTGCGGCATTGTAACGCGTGGCGCTCGACTTCCCCACGATTCGATAGATCCCAGCCAATGGGTTGGCGGCCCAAACCCCCGTTTGTAGCGTCGGGTAGTCATCGGAACACCTTCCGCTCACTATGGAGGTTGTGCGTGGCGGCTATCGAGCCCGCGTTGCTGGACAAGTCCACGACCATCAAGATGCTTCACGACGCCTGCGAGCTGGAACACATGCTCTGCGTGCAGTACCTGTACGCGGCGGCGACCCTGGCCCAGGGCGGTGATCCCGGGATCACCGCGGTCCGGGCGGCCCTGACCGAGCAGTGGAGCCAGCAGCTCACCCGCATCGCGGTGCAGGAGATGTACCACCTCACCCTGGCCAACAACATCCTGATCGCCCTGGGCGCCGCGCCGTTGCTGTGGCGACCCAACTTCCCGCAGCCGGCCAGCCGGTACTCCGACATAACCCTGCCGTCCACGTTGACGCCGTTCGACCGCGACACCGTCAACCGGTTCCTGTGCTGGGAGAAGCCGGAACCGGACGGCTGGTGGGACGCCTTCTGCGCCGAGTGCGGGCGGCAGGCACACGCCCGGCTGAACATGGCGATCCCCGCAAGCCAGGAGCGGCCGTACGGCTCGATCGCCGAACTCTACGACCAGATCAAGAAGGCGATCCTCGGTCATCCGGAGTGGATCGACCGGGCGTCCGCGACCCGGCAGGTCACCAGCGCCCTCATTCCGCTGACCCCGACGCTGGAAGCGATAACCACCGCCGAGCAGGCCGCCCGGTACATCGACCTCATCGTGCTGGAGGGCGAGGGCGTGCCGGACTGGCAGTCGAACTCGCACTTCGCGTACTTCCACCAGATCGCCGACCAGTTGGACGGGCTCAACCGTGCGCAGCCGGACTTCGTCCCAGGCTGGCCGACCGTGGAGAACCCGGCCTACGACGCGACGAACACCGGCGGAACCCTGATCACCGACCCGGCGGCACGGTCGGTCGGCGTCGCCTTCAACGAGCTGTACCTGCTCTTCGTGGACATGCTGACCCGGCTGTTCACGCCGGACGGCGAGAGCGCCGCACAGCGGCGGGGCCTGGCGCGCGTGATCACCGCTCTGATGCCGCTGGGCATCAAGCCGCTCGCGGCGCTGCTGACCCGGCTGCCGGCCGGCGCGGACCACCCGGGCCGGTACGCCGGACCCAGCTTCGAGCTACCGCAACCCCAGCCGACCGGCCCGCCGGCCACGATCGACGCGCTGGCCGGACGACTGCTCGCGGTCGCCGGACGGTGCCGGGTGCTCGGCCTCACCGACTCCGGGATCGGCGCTGAGGCGCAGGACGCGCTGGCCACCATCGCCGCCCGGCTGGAAACGCTGGTCCCGCTCTTCGCCCCGTCGTCCGTGGAGTTGTCCGCATGAGTTATCTGGCCCGGCCCAGAATCGGGTTCTTCGGCACCGACGCGATGGTCAACCCGTCCACCGCCAACAACGAGAACATCGTCCATCTGCTGGACTACGACCGGGTCCAGGTGTTGAATCCGCCGGTGGCGGAGGGCGCGAGCCTGCCGGCGATGGACGACGCCGCGTACCGGGAATGGATGACCAGCCTGGTGGTGTACGCGGACCCGGACACGGCGGCCACGCCCAGCCCCAACTGGCAGTCCGGCATGCCGGGCTACTGGAACTACTGGGGTGACCACCTCGCCACGTTCGGCAACGCGCAGGCGACAAGCGTGTGGGTGGACGACCAGCCGGTGACCAGAGCCGCCCGGGATCCGCTGCTCAACGCGTATCTCGCGTTCAACGCCCGGATCGTCGACGTGAACCCGGCCGACAGCTACGGCACCCAGTTCGTGGCGGCCGGCTTCCGGATCATCGGCCCGGACCGCGACGGCGAGCTGACCGAACTGGTGCGGGGGGTGCCGACCACCTCGTTCACCAGGTGGCTGAACTTCTTCCGTCCCGGCGGCGCCGGCTCCTTCCAGGCCGTCATCCCGAACTCCACGCTGGTCTTCGTCGACCCGGAGCGGGCGCCGGACTCGGACGGCCTGCGTGCTCTGCGCGAGGGCGCTGCCGACGGCGGTGGTCTGCTGCTGCGCTGGTGCTTCTACGGGATGCGGACCAGCTTCGACCAGATGACCATGTACGACAAGTTCCAGCGGGGCGAGCGGGCGATGAACCCGAAGATCGGTCGGGTGGTCGGCACCGTCGGCGTGTGGAACGGCACCGACATGATCTCCGCCCCGGTCGGCCGGGCCCTGCACCAGCCCGGCCCGCCCTACTTCCCGGCCGACGGGGGCGCCCCCCGGGCGGTGACCCGGATGCGGGTCAAGACCCACGAGGACGTGGAACGCGTCGAAATCCCCGGCACCACCCTGAACGCGCTGAGCGCGTCGAGCGCGGACGCGGAGCTGGTCGGCCCGGCCATGGCGTACATCGACGAGAACCGGGTGGTGCTCGACCTGGGCACCACGTTCCCTGAGGTCGGCGGCGGCGACTTCAGCAAGATCGACTTCGACGGGGGCGTGTTCCTGGAGCTGCTCTACGAGGTCGGGGGCCAGCAGCGGCGCACGATGATCGGCGTGGTGGACTACGAGCAGGGCCCCTACGAGACGTACGGCGGAGTGGTCGAGTTCGACTTCAGTCCGCGCAGCGAGATCGGGCAGCACATCCACGACGGCGTGCTGCAACTGCGGGCCTGGGTCGACCACCGTCCCGTGCTGCTGCTGCGGGAGATCGGGACGGTCCAGGTCGCCACCGACGACCAGGCGGTGTACCTGGACATGGTGCCGGACGGCCGCGGCCAGCGGGCGAAGGGGACAGCCGCGCTGCGGCTGTTCCGCAAGGGCGAGCCGATCACCGAGCCCCTGACCCTGACCGTGCAGGTCTGGCGGGACGTGCAGACACCCGGCCGGGTGAACTCGGTGAACCCGCTGGTGCTGACCGCGACCTCACTCGGTGAGGAGAAGGTCGGCGAGTTCACCGTGCGGGTGCCGGCCGGCGGCCTGGTGGACGTGCCGATCGAGGTCGACGCACCAGCCTGCTACAAGCTGCGGTACCTGCCGCCGGACACCCACGCCGACCCGGACAACCCGGCCTGGGCGGTGGAGTACTTCTCCACGGTCCGGGCACTGCCGTACGACGACTACAGCGACATACCGGACGACCAGCTCACCTTCGACCTGGTGTACCGGGAGGTGTTCAGCTACTACGCGCTGCTCTACCCGATCATGGGGACGATCATTCCGTGGGGGCCGGCCAGCACTCCCCACGATCCGAACCGGGTAACCCACTTCGCGGGACTGATGCTGGACGTGATCGACGAGAGCCGTCGGGGCACCGCCCTGGAGATGCCGATCACCCGGGAGTTGTCCGCGGGTAAACGTGCCCTGGTGCGACGCTGGTGCCGTAAGGAGCTGAAGATCTGACCTGAGGGCCGCCACGCCGTCGGTTCCGTCACCGCCGACGTGACAGTTCCAGACGACCCGCCACCGGTTTCCGGCCTGGTGGCGGGTTGGCCCGATGGCCCGATGGCGAGAGAGCCCAGTGGACCGCCGACGGACACCGTCGACGATGGCTTGCCTCCACCGAATCCTTACGGCGCCCACCAGTCCGCTGACGGGCTGGGCGGCGGGGAGACCTTCGGCGGGGACCAGGGCCGGACACGAGACAGGGACCTCACCTGCCCGGCAGACCACACCGGGCAAGCTGCAGTCGATCATGCTTTCGCCCAACGCAACAGACCCCAAGCTTGGGCCGGCGCAGATGTCGGGTTGGCCGCGTGTCGTCGTCGTGGGCCGCGCCAACATCGACATCACTGTGCGGGTTCCCGGGCCGCCGGTTCCTGCCCGCACGACGTTCGCGTCGTCGCCGGGCGACGACCACCGCTGGCGGTAAGAGCCTCAACCAGGCTGTGGCCGCCAGCCGGGCGGGCGCGCACACCAGTCTGATCGGCAACGTCGGCGACGACCACTGGGGTGCCTTCCTGTACCGGGCCCTGACTGACGCGGCCGTTGACGTGTCCTGCTTCCACCTCGTGCCGTCGGCGTCGACCGGAGTCGCGCTCATCGAGGTCGACCCTGACGGTGAGAACCGCATCATCCTCGCGCTGGCCCCGGAAACCGAACTCACCGGCGAGCAGGTACGCAGCCGACTCGCAGGGTTGCACACCTCGGTCGTGGTGACCCAACTCGATCTGCGACCCGACGCCGTCGCCGCCGTCTTCCGACACCACCGCGCGCGGACGCTCATCGGCAACCTGGTGCCGCATCCCACGCTTGGGCCGGCTGCATTGGCTCCGCTGGACCTGTTCGTTGCCAACGAGGCCGAGGCAGCGGCGATACTCGGCCGCCACCACGACGACCCCACTGTCGCCGCGTGGGAGCTCCGCGAACTGGGCCCCAGAGCGGTCGTGGTGACCGCCGGCCCGCGCGGCGCCGCCTACAGCGACGCCCACGACACGGCGCTCGTGCCCGCACCACACGTCAACGCGATCAACACCAGCGGAGCAGGCGACCCATTCCTCGGCACCCTCGCCACACGCCTCGCCCACCAGATCCCACTCTCCGACGCGGTCACCGACGGGGTGGCCGCCGCGACGACCCTCGTGAGCAGCAGCATGCCGCAATAGCACCACTCCGACAGGAAGGACACAGTCGTGACCACCGTCGTAGCCGCCGAACCCGTCCATGTCGACGCGATCGCCGCACTTCTCGAAGAGTTGCACACCTTCTACGGCGAGACCGAGGTCGAGCCCCGTGACGTGCAGATCCGTCAGATCAACGAAGCACTCTTCGGCGATCCGCCCTTGGCCCACGCCGTGCTCGTCGGTACGCGCAGGCACAGCATCGATACGGACGTCAGCAAAGCTCAACGCCGGGACCACGCGCTACGTGGCGGGCAACTCGTCGTGGACCCAGGTCACGCTGGTGGGTCGTTGGCCTGAGGTGACGTACTCGATGACGGCGTTGCGGGCGGTTGCGGTGCTTACCCGGGCAAGGCCGGCGGGGATGTCGCGTAGGCCGGCGTCGGGCGACTCGTACACGGTGATCGGCCTGTCGGCATCGAGGTCGGTGGCGTGGCTGCCGTCGGGGAGCCACCGCAGTGCGGCCCGGTTGGCGTCCGCGTCGATGTCGATGCGCAACACCGGTCCGTCGGCGGTGCCGACGGTGAGTGTCTGTCCGCACTCACCGTGGGGCATGATCGCCGTGACCTGTTCGTCGAAGCGGCGTCCCGCCTCGTCCGGGCTTGCCAGGTCGTAGGGGTGCCCGTGGTAGTCGCGTAGCAGCGGGGTCATCGGCTGATCCTCTCTCCGGTGCCGGTGTAGACACGGTGCCACCAGGTGGTGCCGCCGTCGCGGGTGACCCACACGCGTAGGCGGCTTCCCGCGGGCAGGATGGCCGGCAGGATCTTGTCACACGTCCAGGGGTAGGCCTGGTCTCGGTCGTTGGTGCCGCAGACGGTGTTGTCGATGGCGAGGTCCGCCGCGCCGCCGCCAGCGCGGCGCAGGTGCGCGGCGGCCTTCGACTCGACGTGGTCGTAGAAGGTGACCGGGGGTCCACGTAGCGGATCGTGAACGAGGTCGGCGGCCAGGGATCGGTCGCCTCCTCCGGACGTGACCGGCATGCTGTCGAGGAATCCTTGGGTGGGACGGGTGCTGCCCGACGGCCGAGGAGGCAGAGAGCCAGCGGTGGCACGGACGGTATCGGGTAGTGCGCCAGGATCGACCTGCCGCCAGGCGGGGTCGACTGGTGCCGGAAAGGTGTTCTGCCCACCATCAGATGCCGATCCCTGACCAGGGGGCGGGCCCGTGGAGTGGACGGGCGACACGGGCACGGGCTGGGTGGCGGACGCGTTACCGCCGCCTGCGGCCGGTGCGTCGAGCGCACCGACGTGGCGGGCTTGCGTCAGTGCGGCGTTGACGGCGTGACGCGCGGCCTCCCCACGGGTTCGAAGGACGTGGAGTAGGTCGTTCACTCTCTGCAGGCCCGCCAGCGTCGGGCCGGGCTGGCCTCCCCGCAAGGCGCCCACAACGTACTGCCGCGCTTGCCCGATCTGCGCCGTCGACGCGGCGATGCCGTTGTCGACAACCGTGAGGGCCGCAGCCACCGACGCCAGCACGGCGGTGACCTCTTGCGGGGAGGACTGCTGCGGAACCGCCGCGACCACACGCGCCGTCTCGCCGAGGACACCACCTATCGAGGTCAGCTGCGCCTGCACCTGCCCGAGAACGCCCCGCGCTGGAGTGAGCCCTGCCGCGACCGCCGTGAAGCCGGCGGCCGCGGCCCGGACGGCGATCTGCTCCACTGCGTCGTTCACCGCCCGCACGTGCTGCTCAGTACTGGCGACACCGGCGGCCATCGCCTTCAGGTCACCGATGATGCCGTCGATCAGCGACATCACCCGTCCTTACCCGCCGGCCCTCGTGCCCCACTGCTTCGAGGCTATAGATCGACATGGAGACAAGAGGGCTGCAGAGCGGTGCAGGGTTCGCCGCAGTCCTCGTTGCGGGCACGTAGAACTGCTGGGGGACGCCGGTGAGCAGCAGGTCGGCAGCGGTCACCGGACTCCTTCCGCAGACGATCGGTCACGCGTGGGAAGCCCCACCGCCGGCATACCACTGAGCTTCCAAGCCCTGTCATCGCGCTGCGGCGGTCGGTTGAAGCGGCGCGGGCAGGTGCCGCAGGTCGTTGAGGAGGTCCCGCACGGCTGGGGAGCGGGGGCCGGCGGGGGTGAGGTCGTCGTGGAGGCGACGCAGCAGTGCGACGCTGCGTGTGGAGCTGACGGCGGGCAGGCGGCGCAGGGCGATTCGGGCGGTGTCGACGGCGAGGTCGAGGTCGCCGGCGGCGTGGTGGGCGAGGCTGAGCCAGGCCCCGTGGCGTAGGGCGGAGCGTTGCGGCGGGGCTTCGGGACTGGTGTGGGCGCGGGCGTGTAGCAGCCGCTCGGCGTGGCGCAGAAGCGTGCGTCGCTGTTGGGGCAGTTGCTCGGCGAGGACGACCAGTCCGCGGCCGGTGATCGCGTCGAGTTCGACCCGGTCGATGTAGGAGGCCCAGCGGGGAAGTGGTGTGTCGGGTGGGGTGTCGAGGAGGGTAAGGGTGTCCTCGCGGGTGCGGTGGAAGCTGGTCAGGTCGCCAGCGACGGCGTGGGCGAGGCTGCTGCGGGCGGCGACCAAGGAGCGTACGGCCGGTGGGGCGGTCGCTGCGGATTCTTGGGCGGCTGCGGAGAGTTGCAGGGCGTCGAGGGCGTGGCCGCGGTCGGCGGCTTGGTTGGACATGAGGGCCAGGACGCTGGCGGCTAGGCCGGGGTCGGCGGCGGTGTGGGCGGCGCGGAGGGCGGTGAGGTACCAGCGTTGCGCGAGGCCGTCTTCGTGGGCGTCGAAGGCCATGAACCCGGCGGTTTGGGCGAGCTGCGCGAGGGCCGCGGCGAGCCGGCGGCCGGCGGCGGCGTTGTAGGAGGCGCGGCGTAGGAGCCGTGCCACGGCGGTGAACTGGTCGTGGACGAAGTCGCGGGCGGCGCCGCCCTGATGGTCGTCGAGTTGCTGCGCGTGGGCGACGAGGTTGTCGATCATGTCCAGCAGGGGTGGGCTGACTGGCCCGCCCTCGGTTGTGGTGGAGACGAGGTCCGGGGCGGGTTGATGGAGCGCGGCCCAGGCGGGGGCGGTCAGCGCGGCGCCGGTGACGGCGATGATGGTGCGACGGGTCGGCACGGGTCCTCCTACGAGGCTGAGCAGTCCGTTGCTGTCCCAGGGTAGGTCCATCGCGTGGTTCGCCGGCAGCGCTGGACGCGGACGCGGGGCGGTCACGCCCCAGACGTCTTCGAACGCCAGCTCTGTCTTGAGCTGGGAGGACAGGACCTCGACGACGAGTTCGGGGATGTCGCCGTGCGGTAGTGCGCCGTCGGAGACCCACTTGTAGGGGGTCTTGGGGTGGACTCTGCGGCTGCTGCCGCGTGCCATCAGGGCGGCGTTGATCCGTCGGGCCAGGGCCTCGGGCCGCCATTGCGCATCGCTGAGCAGGCCAGCCAGCCGCTGGTTACCGCGGGCAGCAGTGGGGTCGCCTTGCACGGTTGGAGCCCCCTTCCGCGGTGGCGTAGATGCAGCCGCGACTGACAGTAGCGGCCCTTACTGGTGGCGGAGAAGCAAGCGCACCAACCGCACCAGGTTTTGAGCGGACCGCACCGATGGCACCTCGCCGGGGTCTGCCCCCGCTGTCCGGTTCCGGCGAAGGTCGATGTGTGGGCACCGGCCGGACCTCGGCGGCTGTGCCCGCTGCCCTGCAGGTGATGCCCGCTCGCCGGGTTCACGGCCGTGAGGGAGAGCTTCCATGCCGCGTCCGCTTCTCGGTAAGCCGGTCGAGGTCGATCCTGGCCTCGCCGCTGACATCGACCTGCTGGTGCGTCCTGGCCGGATGTCGCTTCATGCCGGTGGCGGGTGCGGCCCGTCACGACGCGAGCCACTGATGGGGGAGCCGGGTCGGATCAGCAAAGCCATCGTCGGCAGTCCGGTGGTGCTGGATGAGGTCACCCGCTGGGCGAGCGAGAGCGCCGCTGGCCGGCTTCCGCTGCTGCTGAGCGTCAATCAGGAGGGCGGCCGGTTGAACGCGCTGGACTGGCCGGGCGTGGCCCAGTTGCCCGGGAATCTGGCGCTCGGGGCAGCGGGGAGCGAGGACCTGGCCGAGATGGCCGGTGCGGCGATCGGCGGGCAGCTGCGGGCGGTGGGGATGGCCTGGAACCTGGCGCCGGTGTGCGACACAACGGCCTGGCCGGCACCTGCCGCGGTGGGTACCCGTTCCTTCGGCTCGGACCCCGAGCGGGTTGCGCTGCTGGCGGCGGCGTTCGTGCGCGGCTCGCAGGCCGCGGGCGTCGCGGCGACCGCCAAGCACTTCCCTGGGCTGGGTGGGATCCGCGTGGACCCGCACCACGCCGCGCCGGTGCTCGACCGGCTTGGCCCCGGTGCGTTGCTTCCATTCCAGGCCGCGATCGACGCGCAGGTCGCGTGCGTGATGGTCGGCAGTCAGACCGTGCTCGCGCTCGACGACCGGCCGGCGTTGGCATCTCCGCGCGTGCTCGACCTGCTGCGCGACGAGTTGGGTTTCGGCGGTGTGGTGGTCAGCGAGAACCTGTCTATCCCCGCGGTACACGAGCCGCTGGGCGGCGTGGCCCAGGCGGCGATCGCCGCCGTAGTGGCCGGCGTGGACGTCGTGATGCTGGACTCGGAAGTCTCTCGGGGACGAAGCCCCGTGGCGCACCAGGCGACGGCACAGCAGCGCCGCGCGGAGGTGGTGCGGGCGCTGACGGCCGCAGTCGAGCACGGCGTGATCGACCGTCAACGCATCGGCGAGGCCGTCGCCCGCGTACGAGCGCTGCACCAGTGGTACGGCCTGACGCCCGGCGCGCACCGACCGCAGTGGCCGCAGGCGAACGCCTCAGCCCTACAGGTGGCGAACCGAATCGCGGACCAATCGGTGGCGGTCGTACGCGGCGGCCATCTCCTTCCGCTAAACATGCCACCCGGCACGGTCCTGACCCTGGTACGAGTGCCCGACGTCGGACAGCGACGGGCCGACAGCGCTCGCCACACACCGGACTATCTACCCATCCAGCTCGCCGCGCACCACCGTGTGTTGCAGGTGCCGGCCGGCGCTCCGGTGCCGACAGCAGGCCCGGTCATCGTCTACGGCTACGACACCCGCACCACCACGGCGGACTCCAGCCGGGCCGCCGAGGAGGCCACGCGACTCGCCGCAAACGGACGGACCGTGGTTCAGGTCGCGTTCGGCGACGTCGACGACCTGGCCGGCTCGTCCGCGCCGGTGCTGATCGCCGCCTTCAGTCCGCACCGGGCCAGCATCGCGGCGGTGGACCGGATCCTGCTCGGCGACGGACGCGCCCATGGGGCCGTACCGGTGGGCGGGGCGTCGTGGTGACCCCAATTCCCGCCCGGCAGCTCGCCAGCTACCTGCGATGCCTGTACGAGGCGGCGGGAATGACCCGCGTCGGGGCGAGGGTGATGGCCGATGCCCAGGTTGAGGCTGACCTGCGCGGCATCTGCGGCCACGGCAGCCGCTTGGCCCCCACCTACCTGAACAAGCTGCGCACCGGCCGCTTGAACCCGCGTCCGCTCATCCGGGCCGTCCGTGACGAGGACGCGATCCGGGTCGTGGACGCCGACCTGGCTCCGGGGCCGTTGGCTGCCCAGATGGCGGCCGCCGCGGCGATGTTGCGCGCCCGCCGCTGGGGGATCGCCGCCGTGACCGTTCGTCGGGCCGGTCATGTCGGCGCGCTCGGCATTCCCGCCGCGAAGATCGCCCGACGTGGGCTGGTGGGTGTGGTCGCCGCCCAGGCATCGGCGCGCAGCGTCGCCCTGCACGGTGGCACCAGCACGCCGGTATTGGGCAGTAGCGCGCTGGCGGTCGCCGTGCCTGGGCCGGACCGGCAGCGCCCCGTGCTGGTGGACCTGGCCGCCGCCGCGATGTCCTGGGGCCGTCTGCACCAGCTCGCCCGCACCGGCCAGGCCCTTCCCGACGGTGCGGCCCTCGACGCGAACGGCCGGGCAACCCATGATCCGATCCGCGCCACCGTTCTGTTGCCTGCCGGCGAGCGCGGCCAGGCCCTTGCGATCGTCCTGGAGCTGCTGGTGGGCGCGCTGACCGGCAGCGTCCCTGTGCCGGCAGGAGATGACGGACGGGGCCTGCTGGTCGTGGCCATTGACCCTCGCCGTCTCGGCACCGCCTATGCACTAACAACCGGCGTTGCCGCGCTCGCCGACGCGGTGCGTCAGCAGGGTGCCCGAATGCCCGGTGACCGTGTCTGGTCCCACCGCGACCGGACCCTCCACGACGGCGT
The DNA here is from genome assembly GCF_015354745.1 of Micromonospora sp. S-DT3-3-22. Lineage (NCBI taxonomy): Bacteria > Bacillati > Actinomycetota > Actinomycetes > Micromonosporales > Micromonosporaceae > Micromonospora > Micromonospora sp. S-DT3-3-22. The sequence continues at coordinate 93,242 of NZ_JACGMO010000005.1, read as the reverse complement.
CCGCCTCAACGCCGGCGACCTCTCCGCCCTCATCGACGCCGGTCGCCGCCTAAATGTCCCCGCACCCCACGGATGGGCACGACCGGCACCAGAGCACCCGAAGGAGTAGATGTGATCCCGACCAGCCCACCGATCCTCGGCAGCCCGAAAGCCCTCTACCGCGGCGCGACGCGATCTGCCGTCGCCCGCGACCTGCAGGCCGTTCTCGACCTCACCGACCCCTACCGGGTCGTGGACGCGGCACGCCAACTCGCCGACGGACCCCTGAAGCGTGCCTTGACCGACGTCCACGTGGATCGACTGCTGCACGAACCGACTGGCCGCCGTGTCCCGCTGCAGGAACTTCCCGCCCGCACCATCGCCGCGCTGACCCGCACCCATCACCTCGACGCGGCCCAGAGCGACGCCCTGGGATTCGCGCTGCGCTGCACCTTCGCGTGGCCGGGCGTCGTCGGCACCCCGGACGCCCCGTACGCGCTCAAGGCGCAACTGCCAGCCGGATTCACGCCGATCGCCACCGTCGAGCAGATTGCCGCGAGCCAGGCCACCGCCGGCCCCGACGGGTTGAACACCAGTTACATGATTTCGCAGATGAAGGGCGGCATGTCCGCCGACTTCGGCATCGGCTGTCCTCTGATGTGCGCCTACTGCTACCGGCGCGAAGGTGACACCGTCGACGGCTACCTCGGCGCCTGGGAACCCACCGGCTTCCTCGAACCCGAGGACGTCGTCGCGCGGCTGCTGTCGCACCCCTGGTTCACCCCGCACCACACACCCATCGGCCTGCACATGTCCACCTCCGAGGCGTTCCTGCCGAAGCTGTGGCCTCGGACCTGGCATGCGCTTCAGCTGCTCGACGACCTCGGCCTGACCAACCGCGTCTCGTGCATCACCAAGTACACCCTGTCCGACGAGCAGATCGACTGCCTGGAATCCCTCGTCCACGTCGACCTTGACGTCAACGTCTGCTACGCCGCCATGCCCGAGTCGATCGAACCGCCCCACCGAGAGCGCCGACTACGCTTCCTGCGCCGCATCCTGCAATCGGAAAAGATCAACGTACTGGCGTACTACCGGCCGATCGCCGAAGGGCTCAACACCACCGACGCCCACCTGCGGCACGTCTGGCAGGCCTTCCGAGACGCCGGCGCCCGGACCGTCGTCCTCGGCGGGCTGAAGTTCGCCGACGACCACATCCAATCCTTCATGTCCTACGGCCTGCCCCTGCCCACGGGCTCGTTCACGCCGGGCAAGAAGCTGCTCACCGCCGACACCGAGTCGCGAATCATGGCCGCGTTCGACGAGGTGTACGCCGACGTCCCCACCCACCAGCGGCCCGCGGTCCTGAAACGCTCCTCGTGCGGGCGCACCGTGGAGCGCGGCAGCCACCTCCCCGACTACAACGGCCACTACGACCAGCCCACCACCAACTGTCGCCTGCGTTGCCCCACCGCCCAGCACCAGATGTGCGCGGCAGCGCAGCCACCGGACGAGGAAACCGTGCGGCACCTGCTGGAACGCATCGGCAAGCACGACGCACGCGTGGACATCACTGCCACCACGACCGTCGTGCACGCACCGCTGAGCCCGTTCGAACGCACGTTCCTGCGCCAGAACCTGCTCTTCCCCGTGCACACCGCCCAGCAGACCGCCGAACTCGTCGCCGCGAGGATTACCCGATGACCGCCGCCGCCCGCGTCTTCCTCCCCCTGGCCGACTCGCCGCTGCTGAACAACGACCACGACGCCGACGCCGAACTCGCGATACGACTGGCCGCAACCGCCGACCCGGACCCGGCCACCATACGGGCGCTACTGTCGATCACCGCGGCGTCGGCTGCCGGCCGGATCACCCGGACGCTCGACGACCGCACGGACCTACCACTGGCCGCGCTCGCGCTGCTGGTCGCCCACCGCCCCGAGGCCAAGCGGGCGACCAGGGCCCTGCGAGACAGGCTCTTCTTCCCCGACGATGCCACACCCGGGATGTGTCACACCTTCGCCCGCACCATCGCAGCGCTCGCCCACCGTCCCGAAACCATCGACGACGCCTACCTGGCCAGCGAACGATTCCGACAGTCAGCCAGGACAGCGAATCCCGCGGTACTCGGTGAACTGCTGGCCCTGCTGCTACACGCCGACATCTTGGCCGACCCCGCAGAGACCGCGCTGCACGCCCTGCTCACCGCCCGCGCCGACCACGCCCCGGTCGACCTGGCCGGCGCCGCCGCCCTCCAACGCGCCCACCGCCGTCGGGTACGCGCCGGACTGCTCACCCGGCGAGAGCAGACGATTAACGACCTCGCCCACCACACCTGCGGGCTGACCCTGGCCGCCGAGCGATGGTTCGACGCGCTCACCGCCGCCGCCGACACCCCAGCCCAGGCCGGCCAAGCCCTCACCCTGGCCGAGACCGCCGCCGCTCATCTCTCCTCAGACGACGACCCGGACTGCGCATCGCTCTCCGCCCGCCGCCACTGGCAGCAGGTCACTGCCACCGCCCACGCCGCCCGCGCTCACCCTCCCGTCTGGGAGCAAGCGTGGCGGGCCGCCGAGGCCACCGACGACGGCGCACGCTGGGACGACACCCAGCGCTCCCTCGTGGCCGGCTACGACCTGCTCCGCGAGCACGTCCGCACCGCCTGGGCAAACGCCGACGCCCCGCCCACCCCCGACCAGTGCTGGGCCGCCGACCCGGCCGGGCGCGCCCTGCTGCACCTGGTCGCCGACCACCTCACCGGCCACCAGACACACAGCCCTCTTCCCCACTACGACGACCGGCTCCTCATCGCCTTCGTGCACGGCCTCGCCAAGAACCGCCGCGACCACCTCCCGGCAGACCTTCACCTGCGCGGCCTGATCGCCGCCATCAAGGCGGCCCGCTCCAAAGCCGCCGTCCTTTCCCGGCACGACCGCATCGACCTCGGCATCGTTGTACCGATGCGCGACGAAACCCACCGCCTCAACCCAGAGCACGGCGACGACGCGCTCACCGTCAAGATCGCCCAACTGACCTGGCTGCTGCAGGCGTGCCCCGACGCCCGCGCCGATCTCCTCCTGGTCGACGAAAGCACCGACCTCGCCGCCCGCCCCACCGGGGTCGAGCACCCGCAGATCCGCGTGACCATCACGGCCCGACCCGATGACGCCAGCGCCAAAGGCGGCGCGGTGCTGTGGGGACTTGCCCAACTCCTCGGCACCGGCTCCAGCGTCCTCGCCTACACCGACCTCGACCTCACCTATCCCCTGGAACAGCTCGGTCTGCACGTCGCCGCCCTCGACGAACCCGGCGTCGGCGCCGTCATCGGCTCCCGCCGCCGCCCCGACTCCCACGGCTACTATCCGCCCACCGGCCCTGTTCCCACCGCCCTGCTCTACCAGCGAACCGTGCGCGAACTTCTCCAGCTCGACGTCGGCGATCCCCAGGCCGGCTTCAAAGCCTTCCCGGCCGCCGCTCTGCGCACCGCACTACCCCTCGTCACCGACCACAGCCTCGCCTTCGACACCGACCTCCTCACCGCCATCGCGCGCAGCGGACACACACTGGCCGAAGTCGGCGTCGCCGCCCTCCACCACTACGTCGAGGACCACCGCAGTACCCCGCGCGACTACGACGCCATGCTCGCCGCGGTCCATCGGCAGGCCCTGCGCCACGGTTTCGACTCCGGCACACGCCGGACACCGACCTGGGACCGCATCCGACACGCCGGCTCCCTGGCCGCAGCCGCCGCCGAGCCCGCTGTCAAGCCCACCTCACCCACCTCGCGTTGACACAGGCAGCGGATCGCCGGCACTGAAAAGCCGGCGATCCGCTGCCGTCGTACGCTTTCACCAACTGCCCCAAATCCGGTCGGCGCGATGCGTAAACTGCACGGGTCCGCCCGGCTCACTCGAAGCGCTCCACAAGCGAGTGGTCGCCCTCGAAGGCGTGGTCGCCGCACTTTGACAGCCGGGCAACCAACCGAAAGGTGCGCGCGTGAGGGCCGTCATCGCTGTCGCCGGAATGGGCAGCAGGTTCTTCCCCATCGGCAAGACGATCAACAAGTGCATGCTGCCGATCCTCAACCAGCCGGTAGTGGCCTACGCCGTCGCCGACTGCGTCGCCGCCGGAGCACGCGACATCGCCATCGTCACCGCCCCAGGCGAGCCCGGCCGCCAAGTACGCCATTACTTCAGCGAAGACCGCGACCTCAAGGACTACTTCACCGCACGCGGCTGGCAGGACAAATACGCCGCGGTCGCCGACCTGCACACCCAGGCCACCTTCACGTTCCTCGAACAACCCCGCGACGACCGCTACGGCACCGCACTGCCCGCCATCGTCGCCGCAGACTTCATCGCCGGCGACGACTTCCTCCTGGTCGCCGGCGACGACCTACTCCTCCGCAGCGACGGCGGATCGGACCTGGCCGACCTCAGCGCCGCCCGGACCGCCGCCGCAGTGCCGGCCGCGCTCGCCGCCGCCACGGTGCCCGGCACCGAGGCCCACCGCTACGGCATCCTGCACCCACGCGCAGTCGCCAGCCACCAACTGCTCGACGAACTGCTCGAAAAGCCGGACAACTACGGCGAGCCGACCGCCTACATCAACATCAGCCGCACCCTGCTACCAGCCCACGCGCTGGCCTACTTCCAGAAGCTGACCCCAGCGCCCAACGGCGAATACCAGGCCACCGACGCCGTGATCGCCTTCGCACGCGACCACGACGTGCTGATCCACCCCGTCACAGGCGAGTACCACGACTGCGGCAACCCCGCCGGCTGGCTCGCAGCCAACAACGCTGCGGCCCAGAGCAGTGCCCTTGCAGGTTAGAGGTAGGCGCTCGGGCTGCACTTGTGGAGCCGCAGCCGATGGGCTGGCCGCCCTGCGTCGCGGTCGGCCAGTGAGCCCGTCAGATCGGGGTGCCCGTAGCTGGGGTCAGATACCCACGTCTCAGGATCCCGTCCCGGCGCAGTCCTGCCTCGATGTCCCGCGGGGGTAGCGGGCCACACCCGCGTCGTTGAGGACCTGCATCACCGTCGGACGTGGCTGCACGTCGTTGACCGCTGCCTGGAGCACGCCGTCCACGTGATGCCCGGCGGCCGGCACGTGGGTCGCGGTGCCGGCATGGAAGGGCAACACCTGCCGTACTCGTCGCACCTGACGAGCCGGGCCGTGTCGAAGGTTCGTGTCGAGGGTGTTCGACACGCGTCGACCAGCCTCTACTTGTCCCTGGCATCGAGATTCGGCGGCTGGCCGGCCACCACCGACGGTAGGCGTCAGTGGCGTCGGGAGGCATTCCGGGTGCGGCGGCAGCCATCGAGGTGAGACCGCAGCGGGCGCGTCCAGGCCGCATCGAGATCTGGGGACAGGTGCCGTTGAAGAAGGAAAGCGGTGGTCATGGGCTCGGATCACGCATCTGCCAGGGAAGAGACCATCCGGCACCGTGGGCTGCTCACCTGCCTGGAGGGGATTAACGGGGCTGGCAAGACAACCGCTGTCGGTCAGGTCGTCGAGGAACTGGGCGGCCGTACCGCCCTAGGGCTGCGCTGATGGCCCGGCCGCCGATTCCTCATGTCGCTATGCGTCCGCTCTGGCGGTGTCGCAACTGTGGTGCCGAGTGGCCTTGCCAGCCGGCTCGGCTGGCGCTGCTGGCGGAGTACCGGCATGACCGGACCGCGTTGCTGCTGTTTCTCGGGGCGTTGATGACCGAGGCGAGCGGTCAGCTTCACCAGCTCCATCCGGACCGCAGGCTCGATCTGACGGAGCGGTTCATGTCCTGGGCCAGGGGCCGCTGATGGGGGCCATGCCAGGGGTGAGAGGACCCCCTGCCTCAGCCGTGCCGCGAGTCACCTGCGCTTCATGACCGCTTCACCAGAGAACAGGCATGCGGAACCCCCAGCTCCGTACGCGGCGTTGATCAGCGCCGCTGAGTGCACCAGGTGTAAGGAGAGAAGTCGTGACTGTCACCGCACACGAACCGACCACGACCGCGAGCACGGCCGCCCTGGACCCTCGGACCCTCGTCACGGCCGAGGTGTTCGGGAAGTTGGTCGACTACTTCGCTGCCGACCGGCACGTCACCCGTGTGTACGCGGAGCGGGCCGTGGAGCAGTTCCTGGTCTTCCTCAAGGCGCACGCCGACACCGTGGGCAACGAGGATTTCGGGATGTTGCTGCCCGACGGGTCGGTCGGCCGTGTCGTGCCGACCCTCCCGGTCGACGCCGTGTGGCATTCCGTGTTGCAGCACACCGTGCCCTACGCCGCGGCCTGCGAGCAGATCGCCGGGAGCTTCGTCCACCACATCCCCATCCTGACCGAGGGGATGATGGACGGCACCGCCGTCACGTTCACCCTCGCGGCGCTGCACGCCACCGGGTACCGGGTCGACATGGAGTTCTGGCACGGTGAAGCCGAGTCGTGCTGCCCGCCCGGGGAACCGGACTTCACCGGCAAGTAACAACGAGAGGTGACCATGCGCAGCGACTGGGCCGCCCTACCCGAGCGAGTCGGGATGGCGGTTGCCGATCGAGTCGGCGGCATCGTCGGTGTGTACCCGGCTCCGTGTGGTGATCACGCGGAGATCGCGTCGACCGTCATCGGTTCCACCGGCACCGTCTTCGTCAAGGCCGCCTCGTCGGGCCCGGGCGTCCGGTCACTGCGCTACGAACTGGCGGTAACCAAGGCCATCGACAGGTACCCGCCCGCTGTTTTCTGGGACTTCGAGTCCGACGGCTGGTTGGTGGTGGGGGCCGAGCACCTGGACGGCTCCCACCCCGACCTGTCGCCCGGAAGTCCTGATCTCGACACGCTCGCCGAGACCCTCGAAGGGCTTCAAGAGACCGCCGCGCCGGACATGCGGCTGTTCGGCCCGGCCGGGCGGCTCAGCTTCGCCCATCCGGCGATGGACGGCGATGCGCTCGTGCACTCCGACCTCAACCCGGCCAACCTGATCCTGACACCGCAGGGACTGCGGATCGTCGATTGGGCGTACGCGACCAAGGCGGCACCGTGGGTCGAGCTGGCGTTGCTCACTCAGTGGCTGATCGGCAACGGCCACACCCCGGCCCAGGCGGAAGACTGGCTCAGCCAGTTCCCCACCTGGTCCGGGACTGACCCCGAGGTTCTGGACGACTTCGCAGCGAGGAACGCCGCGAAGTGGGCCAACAAGTCACGGCAGAGCACAGAGAGTTGGGTGCACGACCTAGCGCTCTGGACCTACGAATGGGCGGCCTACCGGGCGTAAGGTGCCGGCCGCGCGAATGGAGGGCACCTCCTGTCATGGGCATTACATTCTTGGTATCTGCAGGTCAGGATGGTGATGAGTTCGGGTGAGCAGCGGATGGCTTGGCGGGTGGCGCTACGTGCACGCCTGGGTGTCGAACACCCTCGACACGAAGTCTCGACAGCCGCTCCGGTCGTCACCGGCTACTGTCAGGTTGCCGTGAGGGGTACGTGACGAGCGGTGATCGAGGCCCCCGATGATGGGTGGAGGGCATCTTCGTGGATCCGCAGCAGATCAGTGACGCGAAGCGGGCGCTGGGGCGGAGGCTCGCCGGCTGGCGCAAGACGCATGGGCTGACTCAAGATGACGTGGCGCGTCGGGTGCACAGCACTCGAAGCACGGTCGCCAACGTCGAGAACGGCCGGCAGGTGGTGGACCGCGTCTTCTGGGCGCAGTGCGATTCGCTCCTGCAGGCCGGGGGCGAGTTGCTCACCGGCTATGACGAGTACCGGTCACTTGAGGTTCGGCATCAACAGGAGAGGGCCGAGGCGGCCCGTCATGCCCGTTGGGGAGCGGTCCTGGATCATCGGGTAATCGCCGAGGTGGCACAGCATCGGCAGCCACCAGTCGCTGACGCGGAGGCCGGCCATCGCGAAGACGACAACTCCGTCGCCGCCCGTCTGCTGGCTCACCTTCGCCACCGTCTGCTCGCGCCCACCCGGCCGGAACAGGCGATCGACCCCATCAGGTTGCCGGAGGTCCGTCAACGGGTCGCGCACGTCCACAACCTGTATCAGCGGGGCAACTACGCCGAGACGATCCGGGAGCTACCCGACACGATCGAGCAGGCGGACATCATGACCCGCGCCGGCACCGGCACCGGCCGCAACCGGGCTGCTGCGGTCCTGGCCGGGGCGAATCTCGCCGCTTCCAAAGTCGCCGTCAAACTCGGCGATCCCAGCCTCGCCTGGATAGCTGCCGACCGAGCCGCCCGTATCGCCACCGAGCACACCGAGGACGTCGCCCTCGTCGCCGCAGCGGCATTCTCGGTGGGAACCGCACTGCTGGCCATGCCTCACCGCACCGACAGCGCCGAGGCAGTGGTAACGGCAGCCCTTGACCATCTCAAACGGACCCCGCAGGGACGCGGGCCGCAGGCCCTATCGGCCCAGGGAGCACTGACCCTGCTCGCGGCACTGGTCGCCGCCCGCCAAGCCCAGCCCGCCGCAGCCGAGCGGCACCTCAACGACGCGCACGCCCTAGCCGAACAGGTCGGCGGCGACCGCAACGACCTCTGGACCGGCTTCGGACCAACGAACGTCATGATCCACCGCATCAACATCGCCACCCGAACCGACCGACCACAGCTAGCCATCCATCTCGGCGAACACCTCGACACCTCATCGCTGCCGAGGGCGCTGATGAGCCGCCGCGCCCAGGTCCACCTCGACCTCGCCGCGGCACACGCCAGCTCGTCCGACAACGATCCCGCAGCAGTGCTGCACCTCCTCGAAGCCGAACGCATCGCACCCCAGACCGTGCACGTGCACGCCAGGACACGCCGCTTGATCGGCGGCCTGCTCGCCCGTGAGCGACGCTCCGCGACTCCCGGCCTGCGAGCACTCGCCGAACGAGCCGAGATCGTCGCCTGATGCCCGAACCTGTGAACACCCGGCTGCTCCACCTGGTGGTCTGTGCCGCTCCACCAGCCCGGCACATCGCCGAGTTGGTAGAAGCGGCACAAGGCGACGGCTGGGACGTGTACATCATCGCGACCGAGACCGCCTACACCTGGCTTCCCACAGAACAGTTGGCCGCGCTGACGGGGCATCCCGTCAGCTACCGGCAGCGGCACCCCGACGAACCCCGCAGCCTGCCACCTGCCGATGCCATCGCCGTCGTCCCGGCAACCTTCAACACCATCAACAAATGGGCCACCGGCATCAACGACAGCATGGCCCTCGGCATCCTCAACGAAGCCCTCGGCACGGGGCTTCCGATAGTGGCCGCCCCCTTCGTCAAGTCCAGCCTGGCCCGCCATCCCGCGTTCAACGCCCACCTACGACTACTCGCCGACCACGGCGTACGGCTCACACCTCTCCAAGCCCTGAACCCCTGCGAGGACGGCGAGACCTTCTGCTGGCACGTCATTACGAAGGAACTCCACATTCCGCCCACCCCGCACCGGTAACAGGCTCAACCTGTTCGGACTTGCCGTATCTCCCCCGTGGCCACTGTCGGCTCCGCCTGAAAAGCGATCACACCGGTGCGCGGAGTTGTTCACCTTCCAAGCCGCCGGCTACGACACCACTGGGCACACCGCGACGGTGCGCCGTCGTACCACCACCGCCTGACGGAGCACGCCATGACGACGCCGAACCCCATGAAGCCCCCGCCCACGTTGGTGATCATTCGCGGGAACTCCGGCAGCGGGAAGACCACGACCGCCCGCGAGGTACGCCGCCGTTTCGGGCGCGGTGCGGCGCTGCTGGAACAGGACTACCTGCGCAGAATCGTGCTCAGGGAACACGACAGTGCCCGCATCGACCCGGTCGCCCCGGCGTTCATCACCGCGACTGCGCGCACGGCCCTCGACCTGGGCTACCACGTCATCCTCGAAGGCATCCTGCACACCGAACGCTACGCGGCCGTGCTGCACCAGCTCATCGACGACCACCCCGGCCCGGTCGCCGTGTTCTACCTGGACGTGTCCTTCGACGAAACCGTCCGCCGCCACCTCAGCCGCGACGAGCCGATCCCCGTCACCCCAAACGAGATGCGCACCTGGTACACCCACCACGACCTGCTCGACACCCCCGGGGAAACCGTCATCGGCGAGACCAACACCTTCGCACAGACGGTCACCACGATCCTGGACACCAGCGGCCTCACCACCGCCGTACCGCAGACACCCTGCCCACGACGATGCCCCCACTGCGCCGGCAAAGCCGACCAGACGACTATCGCGACGGATGCTCGGTGACACCGCCCTGAACCAGAACTCCGCAGCTCAGACCACCCGTGCCCACCTCACGCACTCAGGGCGTGCGTGACCAGGGAAGAAGAACCGCATCGATGTGACATGGTGCCAATAGATGCCACGCCGGCGCTCCCGATCTTCCCAACCCTTCACAGCAATGCCATCCCGCCGCCATCTTCATCGAAGATGGTAAGTGCATCTGCTGCTGATGGTGACCTGGAGGCACGGCATGGCACGACTGACCACGAAGACGCCCACACTTGCGCGACCCCGTGTGCGTGCCGTGACGCTGGCCCTCGCCACACTTGTCGGCGCAGCCTTCTCGGCCACCGGTGCGGGAACCGCGTCGGCGACGCCGCCGGGGATCCCCTCGAAGGCGACCGCGCAGTCGCAGCTCAACGCCCTCACCGTCGCCAGCGAGGGCTCCACCAGCGGCTACTCCCGGGACCTGTTCCCCCACTGGATCACCATCAGCGGTAGCTGCGACACCCGCGAGCAGGTCCTCAAGCGCGACGGCACCTCGGTCGTCGTCAACTCCTCCTGCCAGGCAACGTCAGGGCGCTGGTACAGCCCCTACGACGGGGCGACCTGGACTGCCGCGTCGGACGTCGACATCGACCACGTCGTCCCCCTCGCCGAGGCCTGGCGCTCCGGCGCGAGTTCCTGGACGACCAGCCGCCGGCAGAGCTTCGCCAACGACCTGTCCGGCCCGCAACTGATCGCGGTGACCGACAACGTCAACCAGTCCAAGAGCGACCAGGACCCCTCGACATGGCAGCCGCCCCTGTCGTCGTACCGGTGCACCTACAGCAAGATGTGGATCACCGTGAAGCACACCTGGGGCCTACGACTGCAGTCATCGGAGAAATCCGCACTACAGAGCATGCTCAACACCTGCTCCTCCTGAACCCGATCGGCAGACCAACCGGCCCGGTCGACGTGCAGCAGCCCATCGATGACAACTGGCCAGCCAGCAGGGCCTACCGCGCCCTGGTCGGCATCAAGCACATCAAAGACGGCTGTCGGGAGTGTGGCGGTCAGGTCCACAGACCCCGGTGCCGCAGACCTGCTGCTGACGGTGCCGGTCGACGTCGACCGCTGATCGGGATGCAAGGGCTCGATCAGTCGGCACGGTCCGCTCCGTCCTGCCGGTTGGCCAGTTCGATGAGAAGTCGCTTGTATTCGGTCTGGCTGCCGATAGCCGTCCGGTATTCAGGACGACAGACGTAGTGTCGGATCGCGGCGGCAAGAAACCGGGCGTCGACGTTGTCCGTGCGCAGTGCATTCCGGCTCCACGGGATGCCGCAGCGCTTCACGAGCAGCGGTTGCGCGAAGGCCATGCGAAGCCGCGAGGGACGATCGGTCCCTGGTCGGAGCTGAGCTGCGGGGAGGGCCTCCCACGGTACGGTGAGCGAGCCGAGCGGCCAGCTCTGCCGTATGCCGTAGGGCCGTAGTTGCACCTCGTTGTCCCGCCACACATCGATCAGTAGCAACGTGACCGCCACGACCCAGGCAAGGGCAAGGACCACGTCGAGCGTCGACACGATGTCCGCCCTCGTGGAGCGGACCAATGCGCCGAGGCTCGCCGAGTTGGGCCAGAGGACGCCCAGGGCGAGGAACACCTTCCATGCCGGCGGTGGCGTCGCGAAGGCCGGCACGTGCGGAAGCACCACGAACGAGGCCGGCCGAATTCCCATGGCGACGACCGACAGGACCAGGACCGCCAAGGTGATCAGGACGAGCGGGAAGAACAGGGTCTGCCCCAGGGCGGGCGTGAGCCCGATGGTGGCAGCGTTCACGACTGCTACCAGCAGGCCAAGCAGTAGAACGACGTGCCGATGGCGCACCGTGGCAGCGCACAGCTCACTGATCATGCCCGTGACGATACGAGCCAGCGGTAGTGGGACGGGCTGGCCGATCGGCTCTCACCGGCAGACGCGATCGGTGATTGATCGACTAGCCGTCGATCTCACGGCGCTGGGTGGCTCGGGCTACTCGACGTCGGCCTTGCGACTGCGTCGACGGCGGCGTTCGCAGGCTGATCCGGGTGACGAGGAGCGTAACCGGTCCGGGGCGACCGCGAGCTCCCGTGGCACGGCAGGCCAGTTCAGCCCTGCTGGCGCAGCCCGTCGACGGTCCGTCGTTTCGCGGGACGAAGAGGCGCCTGACCGGCGGGCCGGCGGATCTATCGCCGCACGGCAGGGTGGGGTGGGGTGATACCGGCGTCGGTGAGTCTCTGCTGGTAGCGGGTGAGGAGCGCGTCGGCGTCGTGGTGTCTGCCGAGTGTGGCCAGGGTGTTGGCGGCTTGGTGGTGGAGGTGTTCGTTGTAGGGGTCGAGGCGGAGGGCGTTCTGGAGGTGGTGGAGCCGGGTGTGGGGGTCGGGTGCGCTGGTGGCGAGGGTGGTGTGGGCGTCGATGACGTGGCGGCGGGTCTTCTCGCGGATGAGGTCCAGCCAGGGCCAGGTGTGGTTGACGGCGATGTCGCCGGTGTAGAGGTCGATGACCGCTTGGTGGGCGGGGGCATGGTTAGCGACGGTGGTGCTGGCGTGGTCGATGGCGGCGTTGAGGCGCCAGAGATCGACGTCGGTGTGGTGGTGGTCAAGGTGGTACCGGTCGTCGGTGTGGGCAATGGGGTGGGGGTATCCGGCGGTGGTGATGTCTTTGCGGAGGTCGCTGAGGGTGGTGTAAAGCCGTCGCGCGACGGTGTGTCCGGCGAGGCCGGGCCAGATCGTGGTGGCGAGGTCGTGGGTGGTGGTGCCGTCGGGGTGGACGGCGAGGGCGACGAGGACCTGTAGGCCGGCGGTGCGGCGGATGGTGACGGGTTTGTCGGCTACCCACAGGGTGGGGTTGCCGAGGACGCGCAGGGTGAACAGCTTCGGTGGGGACGCCTCGGGCGGTGGGGTGGGCGCTGGTGGTCGTTGCCGGGGTGCGGCTACCGCCGGTGGTGTGGGCGGGGTGGGGGTGAGGACGGCGAGGAGGTCGCGGGCGGCGGTGGCGGTGAGTACGCACAGCCGGGTCCGTCCGCCGCCTGTGCCGCGCTCGGTGTGTCCGTCGGGCGTGATGTGCCAGTTGGGGCCGTGGGTCCAGGTGCCGATGAGGACGCCGGGGGTGTGGGTCAGGGCGGTGGCGAGGCGGGCGGCGGTGTCGGGGTCGGTGGGTGCGTGGGTGAGCAGCGTCGGGTGTGCCAGGCCTGGGTGGGGCGGGTGGGTGATGGTGGTGATGGCGTCGGCGGGGGTGTCGGTGACGGTCAGGCCTGGCAGGTCGTGCAGGGGCAGGGTTTGGGGTCCGAGGAGGGTGTGTAGGTCGGTGCGGCTGGTCACGATCGTGGTGGATTGTGTGGTGTCGCGGAGGGTTCGGAGCAGGGTGGTGAGGAGGATGCCGCGGGCGGCGTCGGTGGCCGCGGGGCCGGTCAGCCCGATGCCCCCGGTAGGGATTCTCAGCGGGGTAGCAGGGGTGGGTGGCGTGTCGGCGAGGGCGGCTTGGACGGCGGTGACGGTGGGTGGCAGGGCGGTCAGGTCGCTGTCGTCGCGGCGTTGTCCGGGGGGTGGGGGTCGGTAGAGGCGGCGGCGGCGGAGCCAGACCAGGGTGCCGGCGGCGGCGATCTGGTGTGCGGTGTCGGCGGGGATCCATGCCCCGGGCACGTCCACCCCTGCGTCGGCGGCCTGCTGGGGGTGGGGGTGTTCGCCGGTGCTGGTGGGTGTGGGGGCCGGTGGTGCATCGGTCGTGGTGGCGGTGGTGGTGGTGGGTGCCCACAGGGCGGCGGCGCCGGCCATGCCGGTCGCGGTGGCCTGCATCGGGGTGGGCAGCGGCAGGCGCCGCAGCCGCCGGATCGTCGCCGCCGCGCGGGTGACGGCGGTACGGAGGGTGAGGGCAGCGATGAGGAGCCACAGCATCCAGGCCAGAAGTACCAGCCCGGCGATGAGGGTGTCCTCGGTGAGGGGGTCACTGAGCCACTGGCGGAGGTGCTCCTGGGTGGGGTGGGTGGGCAAGGGCCAGCCTACGGTGTAGGTGAGCACGATCGGTGGGCCGGCCAGGACGGCGGTGACCGCAGCCGCGGAGGCGATCTGACGGGGCCACCTCACCGCGTCCGTCCACCATGGTCGTGCCGGCCCACGCGCCGGCACCGGTGGGGGCCGCGCGTGGCGGGGTGGTGGCCGCTCATGGGGTGGCCGGGGCGCGGACGAGACGGGTCCACAGCCGGTACACCCACCATCCGGCCACAGCGGTGGCGTAGATGCCGGCGAGGGTGCCGGTGATACGGGGTGCGGTGATCGCGGCGGTGATGACCGCCAGCGGCGCGCCCAGGACGAGCCGGAGCGCCCAGGGGCGGACCAGGGCCAGGACCGTGCCGACGCCGAGCAGCAGTCCTCCGACCCGGCCGGCGAGGTCGATCCAGACCAGCATGTCGGGCCACCGTGCTGCGGTGTTCGAGTACTGGACCAGGCCGATGCCGATGGCGGCGGTGAGGACGGAGCTGGTGGGGAACGCCAACAGGGCCGACCATCCACCGGGTGGGGTGCGCCGCTGGCGGGCGGCGACGACGGCGGCGATGAGAGCGAGCACGACGATCGGGGCGACGGGAAGCAGGGCCCAGCGCAGGAATGGTCCGACCGGCATCTTCAGGTACTGGGCGGCCACCACGGCGTAGAGGCTCGCGGTGGCCGCGCCCAGGGAGACGGCGGACAGGATGCCGATGCTGACGGTGCCTGCCGGAGGCTGGGTCGTGGGTCCGGGGTTGTGGGCGGCGGCCAGGGATCCGAGGATCGTGCCGGCGGACAGACAGGCGATGACCGCGAACACGGCGGCCATCGCCAACAGTCCCCACGCCGGTTCCGCCCACTCGAGGGGATACACCCCGCCGCGGGTGACGGTGAGCAGCATCTGCGTGATCAGAATCAGCGACGCGAAGCCGGGCACCGCGATGCCCAGCACCCGCCGGACCTGCGGCACCGGCTCCTGCCCCGCAACCTCACCACCACCAGCGGCGGCGGGACTCGCGCCGACGGCACCGTGGGCCGCGGCCATCGTCGGATCCAGGGCGACCTGCGGGATGAGGCCGGTCCGTTCGGTGATCATCGTGGCGGCCTGCGGCAGCCGGGCCGTGCCGCCGACCAGGTACACGCCGGTCAGGTTCGCCGGGGTGATTTCTGCGGCGGCGACCGCTTCGCAGGTCAGCTGCCCTACCCGGTCCAGGATCGGCCGTGCCGCCTGTTCCAGGGCCATGGTCGTGGCCACGACCGCTGTGCCGTCGGGCTGCGGCACGGTGATCGCCGTGTGCTGGGTGAGGGCTTCCTTCGCGGCCCGCACGCTCGCCACCCACGCCCACCCGCCCTCTGCCTTTCCGGCCAGGGCGGTGGCGAGGGCACGGTCGATGGCGTCCCCGCCGGCGTCGGGGTCGGCGAGGGTCGCGAGGACCTCGAACCCGGAGGGTCCACGACGCAGGACCGTCACCTCCGCCCCACCGCCGATGTCCACCACCGCCAGATACGCGCCCACCGGCATCTGCGCACCAGAGGCGACCAGGTGATCCGCCACCGCGACCGGGGCCTCCACCAGGTGGGGCTGCCCCAGGCCGGCGCGATGCGCCGCGTGCCGCATCCACGTACGCCGTCGCGGCCCCCACCCGGGCGGCACCACCAGCCGCACATCCTCCACCGGCCCGCCGGCCACCTGCCCAGCGTGCTCGGCGACCCGGTGCAGGGTCGCCGCCACCAGCGTCGTCGCCTCGACCTGCTGCCCGTCGACGGTGAGGGTCTGCTCGGCGAACCGCTGGGGCGCCGCGACGAACCGGTGCGGCTGACGCGCGGCGGCCTGCCACGCCTGCTGCCCGGTCCACACACCCGCGTCCTCGGCCACCCACACGGCGCTGGGCATCACCGGGTTGCCGTCAACGGCCACCGGAACCCATCGACCGTCGGGCCACGCCAGCACCGCCACGGCGCTGGTAGCCCCGTAGTCGATCGCCAGCCGCACCTGCCCTGACATGCACGTCAGTCAAACATGAATAAGATCCTCACGTCACCCATGAATATCCCCAGCCTGACGTAACGGGTCGCCGTGGCCAGGAGATTGTCCTTCCGGTGGCCGCCTCTCACATGAAGGAGACGCCCGGTCGCGGACGGCTGCCGTTCGTTGGTCCCTGCCGTGTGCGGTGTGGTCTCCTGAGAAGGTTGTCGGCGTACGGTTCCAGCTGCACAAGCAGGTACGGGTGAAGGTGCGGAAGTCAACGTGCCAGAAGGAACGACGAGGATTGTCGAGCACCTCCCGTGCCCGACGGACCGCCCTGCCGGCTACAACCCGTCACTGCTGGGGTGGTCGCGCTCGCGCGGATCGCGGCGTGAGAGTGCGGTACCTCCAAAGATTCGCCCCGTCCGCCCTGCGGCATGCTGCTCCGATGATTGCCGACGATGTAGTCGCAGATCTTGCCGAGTGGTCGCCGTGGCTGCCTTTCCACGATGCTGCTGTCTCGGCGCCGTGTCTGCCAGGTGTGTACCTCGCTCGGCAGGGGGCGGCAGGTGGTCTCGTCTACGTGGGTATGGCCGGCGAGCGTCGTGGCCAAGGACTTCGAGGACGGCTCGCGGTGTACCGCCGGGGGAAGGCCGCGGTCAGTGGGCTGGGGGAAGCCGTCCTGGATCGGGCCCTTGCCGATGTCACATTCGTGCAGGAGCACCTTGAGCAACTTGTCGGCGGCCTACCCAAGCGTGCGGCGGCTTGGGCGCAGGACGCCTTGCACTGGGCCGACCTGCATGTCAGATGGGCTGTGACGCAGGATCGGCAAGCTGCAGTGACGCTCGAGCGAGCGGTCCTGGATGCGACGGCTGGGTCACCGCTGTGGAATCGAGCACGATAGCGGTTGCCTACGATCCGGAGCATGGTGCGGGTGGAGGCTGTCGTCGATGTGTTCGATCGAGCTGCCGAGCGGCGTCGGTTTCCCGAGCCGGAACACCCCTACAGCTATCTGATATCGGCTCGGCTGCATGCGTTCAGTGACGCCGAGCGCTGGGCATTGGTCGTGGACATCGTCGGCTACAACCCGCGGGCCGGCAACGTCGTCGACGTCCTGCACGCTCTCGGCAACTGCCTCACCGGCACGGACGAGGCCTGGCATACGCGGTTCGCCAACCGCATCGACAACTTCGCGGACCTGTTCGAGGGCGATCCGGGGGCGGTGCGGTACCGGCAGGTGCCGCTGGTCATCAGGGGGCAGGCCGTGCCGGTGGCCGCTGCTGCGACTATCCGCCCGGAGGACCTCTTTAGGCTCCTCGCTCCCCAGCACCGTGATCTTCTGCTGGCCGAGAACGCGGAGATACGTCAACTCGTCCCGCCGGACCTGCCTCGAGTGCTGTGCCTGGACGACTGGCATCACACCACCCTGCGGGTCCGGCCACCGAGCCCCGAGCGAGATCGGCAACGACAGCTCCACGAGACGCTCACCCGCCACCTACCTCCGCAGAGGCAGGTGGCGTTCGAGGTTCGCCCCAGCGACATCGAGACCTACCAGCAGATCAGCGAGGTGCTGGCCACCGCCGACCCCTCCCACTACCGGCCAGCCCTCCCGGGAAACACCCACTGGACCAACTGGCCGATGTCCGGCGCACTGTGACACCCCTTCCCACCCCCGTCAGGTCAGAGTGCCGGTCGCCGGACGCAGACCGAACTCGGCGCGGGTGTGCACATGCAGCCGGACTTGACCTTTGTTCTCGGACCTGCGCAGTCGACACTGGGCTTATAAAGGCGTGATGGGAACAGTTCCGGCCCTTGTCGTCATCAGTGGACCGCCAGGGGCGGGCAAGACGACCCTCGCTCATCTGCTCGCCCGACGAATCGGCTGTCCGGCGATCTGCCGGGACGAGATCAAGGAGGGCATGGTCCACGCGGCCGGTGATGTCGTCGCCGCGCCGAGCGACGCGTTGAGTCTGCGGACCCTACCGACGTTCTTCGAGGTGCTTCGGCTGCTGTTGGCCGCAGGTGTCACTACAGTCGCCGAGGCGGCCTTCCAGGATCGCCTGTGGGGCCCGGGACTGAGGCCATTGACCGAGATCGCCGATATTCGGGTGGTGCACTGCCAGGTCACCGCGCAGACGGCCTTCGAGCGGGTTGAACGACGGCGCGACGAGAGCGCCACTCGGCGCGCGCACGCCGACGGGCATCTCGGTGACCGGGATACCCACGCTGTCGGCCACCACGGCTTCCGACCTGTTCACCTCGACGTGCCCGAAATCAAGGTCGACACCAGCGACGGCTACCGCCCCGGCCTCGACGAGCTCGTTGCCTTCGTCAATGCCGGGCGATAAGCAACCCTGATTCGCCTGCCCGGGTTCCGGGCCCGGCCATCCCAGGAGATCGAGCGGTCCATGCGCTGACTCGACCGTGGCGTGTCGATGAACCGCGCCCGCGTCAATCCCGCCGGCCGAGCGCGGCACCACCAGGACGCGAGAGCAGGCGACCTGAGCCGGGCGGGGTGAAGCCGCGACATCCCCGACAGGCTGTCCCTGTCAGTCTTCGGCACCCACTCGCCGCCCATACGGGCGGTCGACCAACGACGACCAACAGCCCACTGACCTGCGTTTGTAAGGTCGTGTGAGGTGCTGTGACCTTCTGTGAACCGCTGAAAACCGTCCCACAGGCCCGGCCGCGCCTAGCGTTCCCGGCACACCTCACCGGGCGGCAGGAAGGGACATCATGGGCCTCCGGACCACCGCGCGCGTCGGCAGGACACTGACCGGCGGAGCCGTCATCAGCGCCCCCGCGCTCCTGCTGTACGGCCTCGGCCGCTCCCAGATGCGATGGCCAACCGGCGACGAGGCGCGGGCGTGGATCGCCCAGCCGCTGACACCGAAATTCCTCGCCATCCTCGCGATCGCCGTCGGATGGGCGATCTGGGCGCTGCTCGCCACCACCATCCTCACCCACCTGTCTGACCGTGTAGGCCGCCGCCTGCGCCGAGTTGCCCCCTTGCGTCTTCCCGGACCACTGCAAGGGCTGACCGCGGCCCTGCTCGGAGCCACCGCAGTGACCGCCGGTGTCAGCGGCACGGCTCCCGCCGTCCTCGCCGCCACGGCCACAGACGTCCCGGACAGCACCCCACCACCTGCCAGCAGCGACCGCGACGCCCGGACCGCTCATGCCTCAGCGAAGCCGCAGGACGGTGACGCCTCGTCCCGGCGAACCGTCACGGTGCGCCGGGGGGACACCCTGTCCGCGATCGCCGCACGCCGTCTCGATGACGCCGACCGGTGGCGCGACATCTACTCCCTCAACCGTGGCGCACGGTTCACCACCGGCAGCCTGACCAACCCCGACCTCATCCAACCCGGCTGGAAACTACGCCTGCCCACCCCAGCGAACGCTCCCGCCCCACGCCCGCCCTCCATGCCCCCGCGACCCGCACCTGACACCACGCCCGACAAGGCACCCAACCAACCGGACACGAACAGCCCTTCGACCGCGCCGACCACCACCCAGGCAACACCGGTCGCCACCGGCCCCGACGAAGCTCCCGCCGACTGTGACCGGCCCGGAGTCTCCCTCGGCGACCGCGGATGGATCGACGCGGCGTTGGCCGCCACCCTGCTGGCCGCCGGCACTCTCGCCTACGCCCACCGACGACACCGCCACACCCCGCCGCGCGCCCCGTCACCCGGAGCCCTTGAACGCGATCCGCAGCGGCCACCGCTGCCTCCCCTCCTGGCCCACATCCGCCACGCCCTGCCCCGCCTCACACCCACGCCTACCCCCAGCAGTGGAACCCCCGACCACGCCGCCCGCCCGACCACACCAACAACCGCTTCCCCGGCGGCCCCCGCCGACCTACCCTTCGTCGACACCGGCCCTGTCCCGACCAGGGCGTCTCGCAGCGATCGACACGGATCCCCTGGTCTGGTCGCGGACGTACCCGCTCCTACCGGTCAGGTGGCGTCCGGAGTGCGGCCGGCGGCGGGACGTGGTCTGACCGGACCGGCTGCGTACGCGGCGGCACGCGGTTTCCTGGTGTCCGCGGTCGCCACCGGCACACCAGCTCAGCCGGGCCACGTGGTCATCCCGGCCGCGACCCTGGCCACCCTGCTGGAGAACCACACCCACTCCGTCGGGGACATGCCTCACCTGAGCGTCACCAGCGATCTCTCTGACGCACTGACTGTGGTGGAGGAGCAAATCCTGCACCGCACCCGGATGTGCCTTGACTACGAGGTCGACACCGTCGCCGTCCTGCGGGACACCCACCCGTCGGCCGAAGTGCTGCCACCGCTGCTGCTCATCGCCGACACCACCGAGGCGCACGAGCGCGCCCGCACCGCCGCGCTGCTCACCCAGGGACAACACCTCGACATCCAGGGCGTCCTGCTCGGCGCCTGGCCCCACGGCGACACACTCGCCGTCGCCGTCGACGGAACCACCACAGCCGCCGACAGCGACAGGATTCCGACGGCAGACCTGGCGAAGTTTGACCGGCTGACAGTCCTGACCGCCGCGGACACCATCGACCTACTCACGACGCTCGCCGACACCCACCCCTGCCCGCACCAGCCGCAGGCGCGGAGCCAACATGCCGGTACCCGGGAACCACGAACCACTCCTCCAGTGAGCCGGTCGGAAGCGGACGCCGATCCGCCCGCCGGCGACGACGCCCCACCGGTGCCCGTCGCGACACCTGTGGCCCCGACGAACGCCAACCTCCCGCAGGCCCCATCGCCCGCCGCCGACGGGCAACCGGAGCTCCGTGGGGGGCAGGTGGGAGTACAGGTCCTCGGCGGGGCTCAGATCCTGGGCAGAGACACCGGGATGCCGCTGCGGGCGAAGGCTCTCGAACTGCTGGTCTACCTCACCGTGCACGACGGCGAAGCGACCCAGGACGCGATCCTCGACGACCTGCTCCCCGACGCGCCCGCGGCGAAAGCGCCGCACCGGCTGCACACCTACGTGTCCGCCCTACGCAAGACCCTCACCCGCACCGGCGGGCCCGGCACCTACCTCACCCACCCCACCCACCGGTACGCCCTCGACCGCCAGCACATCGACACGGACCTGTGGCGCATGCGGGCCGCGCTGCGCGACGCCGCCCAAGCCGCCAGTGACGCGGCTCGGCTCGCCGCGCTGCGCCGCGCCGTCGACGCCTACGGCGGCCCCCTCGCCGACGGCTTCGACTACGAGTGGATCGAAGCCCACCGCGAAGGCATCCGCCGGCAGGCGCTCGACGCCCACCTGGCCCTGGCCACCACGACACCAGACCCGGACGAGGCCATCGCGGTCCTGCAGGCCGCCATCAGACACGACCCCTACGCCGAACCGTTGTACCAGCAGGCGATGCGGGCCCACGCCGCTCTGGGGCACCTCGGCGAGGTCCACGCCCTACGCCAGAGCCTCACCCGCTACCTGGCCGAGATCGACGCCGAACCGAGTAAGGACACCCTCGCCCTCGCCGACCAACTCACCGCCGGCCCACCAACCCACCGGCCCGCAGGCCCCCCGCAGACCCGAGGCAACGGACCCCAGCGATGACGTCACCTCCCACCCCGCAGGGCCTCGCCGGTTCGTCCGCCACCACCCTGACCGGACCTGCGACACCCGCCGCCGGTGGCTGTCCCGGCCTCCGCGCCACACCCCCGTCCGGCGAAACAACGTCGCCCGTGACCGGTCAGGGGCGGGCGGACGTCCGGCGATCCCACGCC
Source organism: Micromonospora sp. S-DT3-3-22 (assembly GCF_015354745.1). Taxonomy (NCBI): domain Bacteria; kingdom Bacillati; phylum Actinomycetota; class Actinomycetes; order Micromonosporales; family Micromonosporaceae; genus Micromonospora; species Micromonospora sp. S-DT3-3-22. The sequence continues at coordinate 71,390 of NZ_JACGMO010000005.1, read as the reverse complement.
GTCCCGGTGACCCGCGACGACCTCGACGCCGAGGTGCTCTACGCCCTTAGGCGCGCGACCCGGACCCGGCAGGCGTTCTACGTCTTGGTCCTGGCCGTGGCCCTCATCGGTCAGGTGACCGGCGCCGCCCAGGCTCTCGGCATTCCGCTGGCCGTCGCCGTCCCCGCCGTCGCTACCCTGGAACTCGGTGGCGTGGTGGTGATGGCCGACGCGGACGTACGCCGCCGGCTCGGTGAGCGGGCACTGGCCTCCCGGCTGCTCTCGGCGGCGATCGCCGCCGCGGCGGTGACGTTCAACTGGACCGCCCACCCCGCCCACCTCCTCGGCGGCTTTTACGCCGGCATGTCCGCCCTCGGATACCTCGTCTGGCTCATCCACGCCGGCAACCAACGCCGCGACCGGCTCCGCGCCACCGGGAACCTCCCACTCACACCACCGGCCTACGAGATCGTCGGACATTGGATCCGGCATCCCGCCCTCACCCTGCGAGCCCGGACGATCGCCAAAGCCGACGGCCTCGACCTCTACGAATCCCTGACGGAAGCCCGCACCGCGATCGACCGTGAACACCGCAACGCCGCGATCGCCCGGCTGCTGCACCGCAAGATCCGCGCGGCCCTGGACCCCACCACCGCGGACATCGCCGTGCGCGTGTATGACCTCGACGAGATCGCCGCCCGCCTCACCGCCACCGCCGACTATCCCGGGCTGACCACACTCCTCGCCACGGACCTCACCCCAGAACGCATCATCGCGGCCAACGCTGCTGGCCGCCGCCGTCGCTGGCGCAGACGACAGGACCACACCAGGACAGCGAGGGTCGCTCAACCCAGCGAATCTCCGCCAGCCGCCTCCGCCCCGCCCGCGGCGGACACACCGGCAGACGGCGGACAGGAGCCGCAGGCACAGCGGGAACCCGAGCCCATCACCGACAACGCGCAACACCTGCCTGCTGCAAGGCACGACGGTGTTCCAGCACGGTCACCCGCGCCGCCACCACCGGACGAACCGATCGTCGTGCACTCGGCAGATCGCAGCGAGAGCGGTAGAGATGCTGCTGGCGATGACGAGGCGTCGACAATTCCTCAGGGAACCGCCGAGGCAGTGGCCTACTGGCTGCGCAAAGAACCGGACATGGACCCCGAGCTGCTTGCCGAGAAGATCGGCAAGTCACTGCGTTCGGTCTACCGGCACCTGCCAGCGGACTACCCCCGACGACCGGGAATCGCCAGAGACCGGACGCGACAACACCCCCGCCCCGTGCGACGTGCCGGTCAGCGTGAGTGACGCCTGGCAAGCGACGTCCATCCCGTTGAACGGGGTGTGCAGGTGCGCTGGCCAACCGGAGCACCAGGCAGCCCAGTCGGTCGCTCGACCAGGTCACATAGGACGAACCCTGGCTGACGCCGGTAGGGGCGTCCAGGCCAAGCGGCCCTCCTCAGTGAGGTGTGGGAGATGGCCCTCGACCGGGCTACCCTGGGTTAGCGCGTCGCACAGGTCGCCGATTAGCTCGGGCAGCGAGGGTCGCCCACGATGCCGCATCGGACCATTCTGCAGATCGGCCACGAACACGCCACCAAGCTCTGGGCCTGGTCGATGATCGACGACAAGGTGGTTTCCCGCTCCGTCGCCAGCGATCGGTATCCAGTGCGGATGCCATGATCGAGAATGGGTGGAAGGGCCAGCAACGTCGGTGCGACTACGCCACTCGTCCAGCGCCTCGTTTACCCCGAGGAGGTAGTGGCCGGGGTACAGGGACAGCCCGGCCACGAGAGCACCTTCGTTGCCGTCGTGCCACCGCCACAGGCGTTTCAGATCAGGCAGGAGTCGTACGCCGAGTTGGTGGGCTGCCGAGTCAATGGCGTCGAGGGTGGCAGGCGGGCGCAGCGACGCCCAGGTCGTCGGCGATCGCAGTCGAAGCCACTGTTCCAGTCGGGCCAGGTCAGTGGTCAGTGACATGTAGGCACCCCATTCACGGCGGTGGCACCGACCTCCGCAGGCCGGCCCCACCGCGTCATTCCCGGACAGGCTGGTCACGGCGTGTTGATGATGTGCACGAAGAACGGGTCCTCGTCGAGTCTGTGGTCCAAGACATACACGAGAGCGGACGCGACAACAGCCCGGTCCAGGATGGCGTGCCGGCTCGCGCGAGTGACATCCGCTGACGCGACATCCCTCCGCCGTTACAACGCCAAAGGGACCGGTTTCTTACTCGAAGCCTCGGGGGCGGGCTGGGCGGATAACCGCTCAGCCCGCCCCCGGACGCCGCCTATCTGCGACGCCCTTCCGCTACGCCTGGATGGGCGTGGTGAACATGTCCCGCGCCCGTCGGTGCGGTCACCTTCCGGGCATCGGTGGAGGTGAGGCGACAGCAGTGCCGTGGCCAACCGGGATGGCCACGGACGTCCGGCTCGGGCGGCGCCGGCCTGGTTGGCCTGCTACAGGCTGCCGATCAGCGGCTGTGCCTTGGAACCAAGGCCGTATCCGGTTTCCCAGGGGAACAGGCCTTGCTGGTCGGGCCACACCATCTGCTGCAGGCGCATGCGATCGCGCCCGTAGCGGGCGATCGCCATCCCTGGTAGCAGGTCGTTGGTGGGTGGGCCGTCGATGATGATGGCGTCGTAGCCGGCGATGAGGTCGCGGACGCGCTGGCCGTGGGTGAACCGTTCGGCTCTGTCGTAGACCCGGAGGGCGAGTTCGTTGAGCAGGCTGTGGGCGATCTCGGGGGACAGCCCGGCGGTGACCAGCTCCGGATGGTCGTGGGCGGTGAGCCCGACGGTGTAGGTGAACGGGGCGGTGCCAGGGTCGTCGTCGGTGGGCAGGACGTGCGTGACGGCCCAGCCGGTGGTGTCGATGAGGTGTTCCTGGCGTCGGAGGACGTCGTCGATGCTCGACATGTGTTGTCTCCTGATCATTCGGGGGTGCGGGTGGAGTCGGGGTCGGGTGGTTCGATTTCGACGAAGCCCCAGAGCCGTTGCATGACCTGCAGTTGCCAGGTGCGGTAGCGGTCGGCGAAGCCGCGGCAGACCGCGGGTGGGATCGGGCTGCCGGCGTACGGCAGGGTGGAGTGGCAGATGATGTAGCCGGCGTTGCCGCAGGCCTCGGTCACCATCTGTTTCAGGCGGCCCGAGTCGAGGTGCATCGGGTTGCCGGGTCTGAAGATGCAGGTGGCGCACTCGCGGGCGAGCAGCCGGGTTTTGCCGAGGTCCGGGTCGCCAACGGTGAGGCGGGCTGACGGGTCGGCATCTGGTTCTTCCGGCAGGTGGATGGGGTTGTCCATCGTTGATTCCTTGTCGTCGGATGGTCGGCCTTGCGATCCCGTGGACGGGTACGCCGCGGGGTGGGGCCCATGGCGCTGCGACAGCCGCAGATGTCGCAGCGCTGCGGCGCGGGACGCGGACTGGTCCACCGCCCGGCCGGGTAGGGACCGGCGGTGTTCAGGCCTGGGTGAGGGCGGTGACGGCGGCGTCGGCGATCGCGGTGATGGCCTCGACCGGGTCGGTGACGGTCAGCGTGGTGGCGTGGGTGAAGGTGTTTCCCCAGACCTCGTCGGGGTTGACCGGTTCGCCGTCGGTGGGTGGGTCGGCGGGGTGGAGCCACAGCACGGCGCAGCCGGCGCGGTGCAGGGTGGTGACGAGTTGTTGGCCGGCGGGGATGTCGTCGAGGTAGCCGTCGGAGACGACGGCGAGCATCCGCAGGGTGCGGCCGTGGCGCAGGTCGAGGAGTTGGTCGGCGACCTTGACCGCTTCGGGGAAGGTGGCGGTCGCGAAGCCGGTGCGCATGTGCAGCACCTGCTGGGGGTAGGTGCGTGGGGGTATCAGGACGGTGGTGCGGTCGCCGAAGCCGATGGTGGTGGTCGTCGCGTCGGCGCGGTGTGCGGCCTGGGCGAAGATCCACGCGGCGGAGGACATCGCCTGCGTGTAGCGGCCCATCGATCCGGACAGGTCGACCAGGATCGCCAGGTGCAGGCGGGGTTTCTCCGGTGGAAGTGGTGCGCGTTGCTGCCACGGGGCGGCCGTGGGTAGTTGCCCGGCGGCGGTTTGCGCGTCGGCGGTGATGGCGTGTCGGGTGCGCAGCCGCCCGGGTGGGATCGCCGAGGGCCGCCGGCCGGGTTCGGGGTGGCGGGTGCGTGCCTGCCGTAGCCGGTTGGCGAGGTCGCGGGCCGCGCGGTGCTCCTGCTCGGTCGGGTCACGGCGGTCCCACTCTGCTGGTGGACTGTGCCGGTGGACCAGCAGCGCCGCGGCGTACGCGGCCGGGGTGACACCGGCGGCGACGGCGAGGTAGTCGACGAGGGCCGCGGCGAGGCGGCCGGGGAACAAGCCCGGGTCCGGTGCGGGGGTGTCGTGCTGCTGGTCGGGGTCGATGCCGAGGACCTGACACCACCGCCGGGCCAGGGTGATCATGGTGTCGGCGTCGGTGTCGTCGCAGGTGTGGGCCTCCCGCCAGATGTCGCGTAGCTGCCGTAGGCGTGTGCGGCCGAGGACGCCGGTGACGGCGGCCCGGACGGGGCGGACGTCCTTACTCGTGACGATGCGGGCGTCGACGCGGGCCAGGAGCAGGGCGGCGAGCTGCCCGGCGTGCCACGCGTCGTCGACGGCCGCGTCGTCGGGGTCGAGGAGGGTCTTCACGACGTGGCGCAGCCATCGGCGGTCGCCGCGGCGGCGGGCGCGTTGGCGTCCTTCGGCCCGGGATTCCTCCAGCATGTCGGCGACGGCGGCGAGGATCGGCGGGGTGCCGGGTGGGGTGTTCCAGCGGCTGTGCGCGGCGTGCGCGGCACCGTGCACGAGCAGCCCGTACCCGGTGGGCACGAGGCGCTTGTGCCGGGTCTTGGCCGGGTCGGTGATGTCGGGCCGGTCGGCGATGTAGGTGGCGTCGACCTCGATGCGGTTCAGGTCGGGGTAGAAACACTCGGGCGCGTCGCCGGCGGCGCCGGGGGCGACCAGGACGGTCAGGTCGGTACGGCCGGTCAGCAGCGGGACGTGCTGGGTCCACGCCGCGGACCAGGCGTGCCAGTCGCTGGCGCAGGCCGGCGTCGGCGGCGCGCCCTGCTGGAGGTGGGTGCTGGGATGTGACACGGGGTTGGCTCCTTCCAGAACGGGGTCAGCGCTTGCCGAGGGTGAGCGCGGTGATCGGGGTGCCGGTGTGTCGGGACAGGGCGGCGGTGACGTCGTCGCGGGCGTCTTCGGGGGCGATGCCGGCCAGGTTGGCCAGGGCGGCGGTCATGCCCAGGTGGTCGCGGACCTTCACGAAGCCGAGCAGCTCGCGTAGCTGCGGCGCCCACACCGTCTTGCCGGCGGCGAGGTCGGCGTTGAGGTCGATCGCGGCGGCCACGACCTGTTTGGGCACGCCGAGTTGGCGGGCGAGGTCCCAGTCGGTGGTGACGTGCAGGTGCACGGTGAACCGGGAGGCCAGGGCCTCGGTGAGGACCGCGCCGTGCACGCCCGGGTTGTGGCCGGCGACGATGTAGAACCCGTCGACGGCTTCCACGGTCTCGTTGCTGTTGGCGGGGATGGTGATGACGCCGCGGCCGTCCATGGCCGGGTACAGCACGGCCAGGACGCGGGGCGGGATGAGGGTGGCGTCGTCGACCAGCAGCACCCGCCCCTGGCGCATCGCGGTGACGAGGGGTCCGTGGACGAACTCGTAGCCGCCGCCGGGGATCGGGGTGTAGGAGCCGAGGAAGTCGTCGACGACGGTGTCGCCGGTGCCGGCGACGGTCAGCAGGTCCGGAAACGCCGCCTCGACCATGGCGGTCTTGCCGGTGCCGGGCGGCCCGTACAGCAGCACGGGCACCTGCTGGGTGCGTAGCCGTCGCAGTTCCTCGACGTCCCAGCCCTTGCCGAGCCGCCGCGGGTGGTACAGCGTCCCGTTCGGGCGCGGTACCGGCGCGGGCCGGGACTGCCGCCCACCACCGTTGGAGCGGGTGCGGGGTGCGGCGGGTGGGAGGGTGCCGGCGGCGTCGATGCCGTCTGGGGTGATCTGGAAGCGGTGGTGCGGGTCGCGGTGGTGGGTGGCGTGCCCGGCGGCGGCCATCTTCTTCAGCGCCCCGAAGACCGCCCCGGACGACGGTGCGCCGATCGCCTGGGTGATCTCGCCGACCTTGAGAATCTGGTCGGGGTGGTCGGCCAGGTACAGGGCGACCTTGCGGTAGAGGTAGCCGGAGCGGCCGGAGCCCGCATCGGCGGTGGGAGTGCCGGTGCCGCCGGGCGGGGCCGGGTCGTTCTGCGGTGCACCGGCCTGCGGGTGTGGTGTGGTCATGGGGTCGCCTCGATTCAAGGGGTTGGGCCCGCGCACCCGTCTCCGGGTGCGCGGGCGGTGGGTACCGCACAGCGGAGACGGGCGGGGCCAACCACTGCCGGCCCTGAATCGGGCCGGGCAGGTGGGCGACCACACCCCGGTGGTGCTGAAGGGTCACGGCGACACGTCGGGTCGCCGCTGGTGCGTACTGGTCGGTGTCGTGGCCGCGCGGGCGGTGTCGACGCCGACGATGGAACCCCCACCACCCAGATCGATCAAGTCGAATGGGTGCGGGGGTTCGAGGGTGCGGGAGTACGGGTACGCCGGCTGACTACCCACGCACCGTGGGGGGCGGGAGCGACGCTGTCGGCCTGACCGTGGTCAGTCGGCGCAGCCCCGTTCGCAGCCCTGCGGGTCGCACTGCTGTCCCTCGGCCATCCGGGCCAGAGCCACCCGGGTGTCGCCGTCGAGGTCGTCGAGGAACGGCCAGCCGAACCCGTCGGCGAACGCCTTCACCTTGGGCGCCCCGTACACCGGGTAACCGATGCGGTCCATCCCGGCCACGATGTCGTCGCGGCCGAGAAGCCAGGCGAGTTCACCTAGCTTGTCCACCGACCGGCTCGCCGAGTTACCGCGGTGGTCGATGATCTTCCCGACGGCGAATCGCAGGTAGTCCCGGGCGTAGATCTCGTGGTCGATCCGCCGGGTCCACGCCTCGGGGTGGCGGGGGGTGACGACCTGGCGGGCGTGGTCGAGGTCGAGTGCCTCAACGAGCACCTCCTCCCGGAAGCCGAAGATGTCCTCGCGGTTGGCCCGCAGAGCCCAGACGCGGGTGACGATTTCCTCTTGGGTACGGATGGTCACGGGGTTTCCTTCCTGTTGGTCTCACCTGTCGTGGTGGTGTCGGGTGCCGCCGTCGGCGAGGCTTTCGGCGAAGCGGCGGGGCTCGGCCGGGACGCGGCCTACGCCTGGTCGGGGCCGGGTGGGTCGCCGATGATCCGGTCGCAGGCGTACGGGTCGACGGCCTCCCAGCACCAGGTGCGGCCCATCACCACGTACCGGCCGTCGCCGTCGGGGGTGATGCGGTCGATGGCGTCCGGGTCGCCGGACAGGGCGCGCTGGTCGGCGATGATGACGTCGCCGTCGAAGGACAGGTCGGCCAACGCTTCGTCGACCCGCCGGTCCAGGTCGTCGGCCGGAACGCCCTGCTCGCGGAGGTGGTGGCGGTGCTGGTCGCGGTGGCGCTGCTGGTCGGCGACGATCGCCTCGGCCACCGGGCGGGTGCAGGAGAACACCGCCCATCCGTTCCAGAAGTCGATCAGGGTGCCGACGAACCCGACCGCGATCCGGTCGTCGCCGTCCGGGCCGGTGGTGCGCGCCCAGTCGCCGGCGAACACGCCGACGTCGCCGACCCGGACCCGGTCGGGGTGCAGGTGGGACACGTCGGCCCCGGTGGGGCTGGCCGCGAGGCGACACCGTTCGGTCACGTGGTCGGTGACGGCGGTGTCGTAGGCGTCGCGGTAGACGGTCATCGCCTCGTCGCGCTGCGGGATGCGCAGTCCGAACCAGGCGGAGACGTCGCCGGTGGCGTCGGCGAACAACTCCCACCCCACGGTGTCGACCGGCTCTCCGGCCAGGGTGAAGTGGGGCAGGGTGTCGAGGACCTCCGGGTCGCCGTCCTCGACACCGGCCAGGATCCGACGCGCGGCCAGGCGGGTGTCACCGCTGGCCCGGGCGCCGATGGTGTCCTGCGCCCACCATTGGGCGGCGGTGCGTCCGGCCTCGGTGCCGGCGTCGCGCATTCGCCGTAGCGCGGTGGCCCATCCGGTGGCCTCGCCGACCAGCCCATCGGCCGGCGGCCCCGTGGTGACCGGTGCGATGCGATCGCCGTCGTCGAGGCACATCGTCAGGGTTGAGCCGTTGTCCCAGGTGACCTCGATGGTGTGGTGCCGCTGGTCGTGGCGGCGGACGGTGCCGGTGTCACCGGGCCGCAGCCGGGTGTGGGGGTCGTTGGTGTGGATCAGGGTGACGCGCTGGCCGGGCTGGTAGTTCATGGTGTGCTCCGATCAGTGAGTGGACAGGACAGGCCTTCGCCGGAAGGCGACGGCCTTGGGGTGGGCGTGCTCATGGAGTGCCGTCTGCCGTGCCACCCGTCGGGGGCTGGGGCGGCCAGGGTTTGCGGACGAGGTGCTCGCCGAACATCGGGTCGGTGGCGATCGAGGAGCCGCAGCGGGTGCAGCTGGTGACGGTGTCGTAGCCGTAGCCGGCCATGGACGGCGCCTCGACGTGGTCGATCTCGTCGACCGCGCCGCAGACGGTGCACACCGTCATCCCCGGGCCACCGCCGTCGCCGGTGGGTTCGGTGACGAACAGTTCCTCGACAGGGTCGAGGTGGTGGGCGCTGTGCCGCAGCCAGCGGCCGTGGACCGTCGCCTCGTACACCACCAGCCGCCGCTGGTCGAGGTGCAGCAGGTACATCCACTCGACGACCCCGTCGAGGTCCTCGCGGAGCGAGCCCTGCCGGACCGCGCCGTACTCGGTCGGGTAGCCCAGTCCCGGTACGGGTGGCAGCCGGTCCCACCGCCGACGCTTGGGGTTGACGGCGAGGGTCCACCAGTCGTGGGCCAACAGCGCGACGCCCATGGCGTCGGTGTCACGGCCGAACGTGTCGGTCCAGATCCGACGCAGCACCGGCACCAGGGTCTCCGGAGCCTCACCGAACTGGAGACGACGGGCGGTGTACCTGCCGCGTAACGCGGCGACACCGATCAACGTGGGTGTACTCATGTGCCTTTTCCTCCTCAGGAATGTGGATGGGGTCGCGGTGGTCGCCTCGGGGCGGGACGATCACCGAGCTGTGGTGGACCGCGGCACCGCGCCGGTATCCGCGATCGGGGTCTTACGGGGAGATGCGGTGTTCGTCACCGCGCGGGATTCCTCCGTGCCGACCGCTTCCGCCGGGGACGCAGAGCGGCCCGGTGCGGGCGGGTCTGTCGGTGGTCGGCATTACCGTGCGGGGCATGGCGGCACCCATGAGGCGCGCGAAACACATCGCGTCCGCCCTGCGGGGGACCTACCTGCAGGGCCACGTGATTCGGCCGGACATCGGCGAGACGTTCGTGGTGAGCGGGATCGATCCCGCGCACCTGCTCGAGGCGTGGCAGGCCTCTCACACGGCCATGCCGGTGACCGGCCGATGGCCCGTCTTCACGCTGCCGGGCGAGCTCCACCACGGCCCGTCCGCCGCGGAAATCGCCGAGCTGCGCCGAGAGGCGCAGACCCTGGATCCGTGGCCGGTGTTCACGCGTCACCGCGTCGACGAGCCACGACACCATGCGGACGTGGAGCGCTACGTGCGGGCGTTCCTGGGCGACGAGATGGTCACCCCGGCGATGGAGCAGCTGAGGCCGCCGACCACCACGAAAGCGCTGACCCGGTGGACCTACGACACCCTGCTCGCCAATCCGCACCTCGCCGCCCGGGTGGTCCGCGGCTACGAGCACCTCATCGGCACCCGGCAGTGGCACACGTTTTCCGAGGTGGAGTTGGTGCTTCTGCCGACGACGTCGCAGTGGCTGGCTCCCGCCTGGGGGCAGTACTTCGGCACACCCTGCGAGAACGGCGTCGCGGCGTGGGCGGCGGCGATGCGGCAGTGGGAGCAGCGGTGGGGCGCCGCCCTCATCGCCGCCTGGGGCACCATGCTGCAGTTCACCGCGCAACGCCAGCCGCCACCCGGTCCGCAGGCATGGGAACTCGCCGGGCAGTTGATGGCTGTCGGCGGCAGTCTGCAGTGCCAACAGTGGCAACTCGCGATCGCTCTCACCCGCAGTGACGCCTGGTTCCTACACGACCGCCCCTGAACGGTGCTCTCTTACCGGACAGCGGCGAGTGCGGCGCTCTGCGTGGCCATGAACGGCACCGGGTCGATCGCGCCGTTGGCGCTGGCGTCGCCGTGGTGGTGCACCTCGTAGTGCAGGTGCGGGCCGGAACTGTGGCCGGTGGAGCCGACAACGCCGATCGGTTGGCCGACGGTGACCCGCTGCCCGACCGTCACCGTTGGCGGCTGGTCCATGTGGCAGTAGCGGGTGAGCAGTCCGGCGGCGTGGTCGATGTCGACGTACCAGCCGCAACCCCTTGTCAGATCGGGATCACCGTCGCGGTCACAGCCCCACGGCGCGCCCGTGCTGGCGTGGACGGCGTTGCAACGCACGGTGCGGACCGTGCCGGCCGACGCCGCGCGGATGACCGTGCCTCGTGGGGCGTTCAGGTCGACGCCGTGATGGCCGGGGCGGCCCGCAATGCGGAATCCGGATCCGACCGGGGCGAGCACGGGCTGGGTCCACGGGCCGGCGGCAGCCCCGCACCCCGCCAGGCTGGCAGTGGGCATGCCGGTGGTGTTGGTGATCGTGGTGACGAGGTCGGTGGCCGGGGCCTCCCACGTGGCGTAGGCGTCGGGGTAGGCGCTGATCTGCACGGCCTGCGCGGCGTCGGTGAGCGGCATCGCCTGCCAACCGCTGATGGTGACCAACGTGCCGAAGAACCTCTCCGCCGCGTAGACGGGATCCCGTAGCTGGGCCGGGGTCCCCCAGCCTTGGCTGGGACGCTGCTGGAACAACCCGACCGAATCCCGGTCACCGCCGGGCAGGGCGCGCAGGGTGCTTTCTTGCATCGCGGTGGCGACCGCGATCACCCACCCTCGGACGGGCACGGCGAGGCGGGCGCCGGTGGTGACGATCGCGGCGGCGTTACCGACCTGGTCGCTGTCCCAGTCACCGATCGCCGGCCACCCGCCCAGTGGCGCGAATGGCGACATCGACGTGGACGGGGCAGCGGTGGGAGACGCGACCACGGGGACGCATCCGGCAGCGGCGTCGCCGCCGAGGAGGAATCCACCGAGGCCACCGGCGCAGAGGATGAACACGGCGGTGAGCGCCACGGCCAGCGACACCAGGAACCGAAGGCTCATCCGCGCCCCCGGCAGCCGGCCGTGAGGCAACGGGTCCGGCGCGGACGCGAGCGAACGACCCGGGCAGGCCCAGGATTCCGCAGGCCAGTAAATGGAGCGGGACGGGGCGTCACAGGTTTCTGTAGGCCCGCGTCGCGGTGCGGGATACCGGCCTGGACACCCGGCCATCGGGGTGCGCGGTGGAGGTGGCGGGCGGTCGTCGGCGGCGCGACGTCGGCGGTGTTGGCGTAGCAGGTGGCTCCCACGGTTGTCTCCTTGCGTTGGGGCAGCGCAATGCGGGCACGCCGGTGACCGCGCGACCCCGTATCGGGCCGCGCGGTCACCGGCGCGCTAATGGGTGGGGTGCTGGTTCAGCGGGCGAGGACGGCGACTTTCTCGCCGTGCAGCAGCGGTGCGCCGTCGGGTCCCTTGATGTGGGCGTGGATCCAGATCCGGTACACCTGGCCGTGTCGGTCGGTCAGGCGGCGCCAGTGGCCGCGGACGACGAACCTCACCCGGTAGTGCCACCTTGCGGGCCCGTCGGCGGGTTCGGCCAGGCCGGAGGTGCGCCGCAGCATCACCACGCGGGTGTCGTGGACGATCGATGCGCGTGCGGCGCGGCGGCGGGCGGCCCGGTCCAGCGGCGCCGGCGTGGCGATGGCGATGGGTTGGGCTTGGATGCGCCAGAAGGCGTAGGCGATCGCGGCGCACACGTGCGTGCGGGCGGTGGCGTCGGTGATGACGTACCGGCCGTCGGGTGCGGTCTCCCAGTCCCGGTCGGGTTCCTCGACATCCCGTGGGTCGACGGCGGGCACGGGTTGTGCGATGGGCAGCACGTTGACGTCGGTGAGAACGTACGGGCCGAGCCGTGACAGCAGGGTGGGGTCCTGCTGGGCGTAGGCACGGATGCGGGCGGCGTGGGGGTCGTCGGGGTCGTCACGGTGGGCCCAGCCGCAGATCAGCCAGGATCGCCCACGGGGGGAGGTGATGGTGGTCCAGGTGATCGCGGCGATGCCACTGACCCTGCCTGCCAGGGTGCGGTGGTAGATGGGCTCGGGAAGGAACAGCACGCCGGCGTCGGTGGGGGCGGCGTCGGCGGTGAGCAGGTCGCCGGTGAGGTCGAGGGCGTCGGCTCCGGCGGCGACGACGGCGGTCATGGCGGGGGCGATCACGTAGGCCTCGCCATGGGCCCACACGGCGCTGTTCGCCCGGTTCAGCATGTGGACGAGCTTGTGGTTCGGGTCCGTTCCGCTGGCGTTGTCAGGCGGAGGCAGGGCTGCCCAGCGGGTCTCGACGAACGCCTTGTGGTATTCGTGGCCGGCGATGCTGGCGCAGTACTCGTGCATGCGGGTCTTCATCGCGACAGCGGCGCGCGCGTAGCCGGGAAGAGTGGATTCGGTGCGCAGGTTCATGACGTCCTCCTAATCGAGATGAGGCGCTCGGGTTGGGGATCACGCGGCGTAGGAGGCGGTGAGTGCCGCGCCAGGGATACGGCGTGGCAGCCGATGCGGAACCCGTGACCGCAGGTGTGTGGCGGTGGCGGCGAGTCCGGCGGTGAACCAGCCGACGAAACCGCTGGCTCCGCGCCGCTGGGGTGCTTGCGGGCGGCTGGTGACGGCCGGCTGCGGCACAGGAGGTGGCGGGGATGCCGCGCCTCGGGCGGCGCGCATCGCGTGTTGTGCCTGCCGGGCGGCGAGGCATGGGCCGGTCCCCTGGTCGGCGCACCGCAGGTTGACGCATCGGTTGTCGGGTCCGGGTTGGTGGGCGGTGAGGACGTCGACGGCCAGCCGCCACAGCAGCCGGTCGGTGACGTCGCTGGGCACCAGGGCCCGGTGGGAGGGGCGGTTGCGGCTTCGGTCAGACATGGCGGACGGCCTTCCTTTAGATTTCGGGCAGGGGCCATCGACCGACCGATGTCGGCGGTGTCGTGCCTGATGAACGGCGCGGACGACGGCGACACTGATCGACGCTTACCTCTGCGTGAAGGTCAAGTCGTTCGCTTCGGGGCGGGCCGGCTGGTGCTCTCAACGAGGCGGGTCAGCCCGGCGCGGATGGCGGGGGCGTCGTCGTGGCCGACGTGGTCGTCGACGCGGACCAGGGGGCGTGGTTCGTGGCGCTGCCGGGTGATCTGGTAGCTGCGGAGGTCGACGTCGACGGCGTCGATCCGGCGTACCTCGTGGATGTCGTCGGAGGCGACGCGCACGTCCTCGTAGCGGATGCCCCAGGCCAGCAGCCGGACCCCGGGAGTGGCATCGGCGAGCAGGTCGACGATGAGGCGGATATCGACGCAGGCGGCCAGGGTGGGCCGGCCGACCGGACGGTCAGCGCGCAGCGCGTCGGCGAGGTCGGGCAGGAAGTCCACGAGTCCGGCGCGGTAGCGGCCCAGGCGGTGGTCGTCGAGCGGAAGGTGGGCGACGCGCATCTGGCGTCGTGTGCCGCTGGCTGATGAGGGGGCGGGCCGGTCCTGGGCGAGCAGCAGCAGGGGCGGTTGGCCCCAGGCCTGGAGTTCGGCGTCGGCCTCGACGTCCAGCAGGCATCCGGTGAGGGCACGGACGGCGTTGAAGGTCATCACGGTGATCGGCTCCTTGACGCGGGTGAGCCCCGCAGACCGACCGGCCTGCGGGGCTCACGTGGTGGCGGAGGGGCTTCCTGTCGGGCGGGTGTGGGTGCGTTACCGCAGGTCGCGGTAGCGGACGCCATCCCCCGCCGCCGGGGTGTGACCCGGGTCGTGGGCGTGCGGGATGCCACGGAGGCGTTTGGCGAGGTACATGGCCTGGTCGGCGGCGTGCAGGAGGTCGCGGGGCAACATGTGCGGCTCCGCGGTGGCGTAGCCGACGCTGGCGGTGAGCGCGACCTGGTGGCCCGCGATGTCGTACGGGGCACCCGAGATACTCCGGTGAGCGGCCCGGGCGGCGGACTCGACGTCGGCGGCATCGCCGTAGACGACGAGGGCGAACTCGTCGCCGGACAGATGCGCGGCCAGGACCACCGCCGGTCCGAGGGTGACCAGACGCTGGCCGACCTCGTACAGCAGGTCGTTGCCCGCCTCGTGACCGTGGGTGTCGTTGACCTGCTTGAACCGGTCGAGGTCGATCAGGACGAGCCCGAGCGGCTCCCCGAGCGAGAACATGACATCCAGGACGGTGCGCAGAGCCCGCCGGTTCGGCAGGTCACTGGTGTCGTTGTGGGTGGCCAGACGGCGCCAGTGGGACCGGTCCTGTTCACGGTCGTCCAGCGTCCGCCGCTGGTGGTCGATGATCCGCCGCTGCCGCATCAGCGGCAACAAGCAGGCGGCGAATCCGGCGAGCACGCCGCCAGCCGCTGTCAGGAAGGGGTACAGGTGAGACACTCGGCATCACTCCTTGCTGTTGAAGGAGCACCGGGGTGGGCGTGGTACCGCCAAGTTCGACGCCCACCCCGGGCTACCACGGGTGTGGGATCAGCGGTCGGTCCGCGCGGCGAGTTGAAAGGCCGCCGGCTTCTCGACGACCTGGACCGCCAGACCGTCGGCGACGAGCTTGTGCACGGCGTTGACGACCGCGCCCGCGCTGGCCCTCGCCGCGCCGCTGCCCGCGTTCGCCTCGTCGATGGCCTTGCACAGCTGGCTGGTCCGCAACGGCTGGCCGGGATGGGCTTCCAACACGTCGCGGATCGCGCCGCGCAGGCTGCCCTTGGATCGGCGTGGCTTCCCACTGGCCGACGCGCTCGCGGCGTCGCCTGTCCGGTTGGCCACGTCCGAGTTGTCGCTGCCCTCGGGTTCGGGAACCTGCCCGGAGGTCGCATCGGCGGTCCCGGCCGTCGTCTCGTCGACGCCGGCCGGTGGGCGGTCCTCGTGGGTCGCGGTGAGGGCCTGTTCGCTGTCGTCGGTGTCTGACCGGGCTGGCGCGTCCTGCGACGGCGGCTGGTCCGCTTCGTCGTGGGGTGTCGGTGAGGGCGCACCGGCCGGTGGGCCGCCGGTTGGCTCATCTCCCGGTCCCGCCCCGACCGCGGTGGTCGCGGCCTGTTCCTGCGGCACCGAGGGCTCCGGATTGTCGGGCTCGGAGTGGGCGGTCGTGCTGGCCGATGGGCCGCCGTCGTCGTGGCGTTCTGACCGAGTGGTGGGCTGGCGCCAGAGCGTGCGCCCGTCGTCGGCGCGGAACGTCTCCGCCTGGCCGGTGTCCTCCAGCAGCCGCAGGCGTTTGGTGGCCGTGGAGTAGCCCACCCCCGCTCGTTGGGCGATCGCCGCGGCGGTGTCCTGGCCGAGTGCCGCCAGAGCGGCGGCGACCCGGTCGAGCGCGCTGGGCGGCGCGGTCTGCTCTAGTTCACTGTCCATCGTGTTCTCCTCGTTGGTTGCCCGATGTGTGGTGGCGTGCACTGATGCACGCTTCGACGGCGGCCGTGATCAAGTGCGTGCCCGGATCTCGGGAGGCCCGTCGGCGCGCCGGGGCGGCGGTGAGGTCCGGCCACGGCGTGGCGCCGTAGGCGGGTTCGTGTCGCCGGCATCCGCAGGGGTCGGACCAGTGCGGGGTTTGTAGCGGTCGGGACGTTGGCGGGTGCGGGGACGACCTAATCGGCGTGGAGGATCGCGACGGCCCGCTGGAAGAGCCTCTCGGTGAGGTTCTCCAGCGGTGTCGGGGTGGTGCTGCGCGATGGCGTAGCGGGATGCCAGGTGGAGGTGGGTTCGTCCGCGAGTGGGGTCCAGGTCATGGCGGGGGTGAGGACCTCGACGAGGGCGTGGCTCTGCTGCGGGTAGGGGTCGCGGTGGATCCGGACCCGCAGGCGGTGGCCGCCTGCGGTGCGGCGGACCTCGGTGAGGTCGTAGCCTGCCCCGCGTTCGCCGAAGCTCCGGTCCACCACCGTCAGGTTCGGTGGGGTTGTGTCGGCGTCGCCAGCGGGGATGCTGCCGCCGGTCACCGCTGCTCCTCAGTCCGCTGTTCGAGACCGGCGGTGTTGGGGCCGGGAAGCAGGTTGCTCGCGACGAAGCGCAGGGCGGCGGCTGCTTCGGTGAGGGTTTCCTGGATCGCGGTCGCGTCGCCGTGGTCGAGGCCGTAGCTGTCGATGCCCTGCGGGCTGTGGGCGAGGTTCCGTAGCCCGGTGGTGAGGATCCGTAGGAGAGGGGTCAGCGAGGCGGCGAGATCGGTGAGATCGCGCGGTGTGGGTACGGCGGTGGATCGGGTGGGGCTGAAGTAGTCGGCCAGGTAGGTGGCGGTGATCTCGAGGATCCGCGCTGCGGTGCTGGCCCGTTCCGCGCTGACGTCGGTGTCGTGACCGAAGGTCGATCCGATCAACTCGGTCAAGTGGTCGGGGGACATGTCGAGCGGCTTCCACGCCACGACCTGGTTCCCGGGAACGCCTCTGGTGGCCGGGCCGGGGGACACCCACCGTCGGAATCGCTGGACGAGGCCGCGCAGGAACACAGCGCTTTTTCCTTCGCGGGACGTGCTGATCCCCCCTGGCTGCTGCTGGTCCGTCCGTGTGGGGGACGTCGCTCTGGTCGGGGTGGCGAGTGTGTGGGCGCGGGCCCAGGCGATGCCGGTCGCCCGCGCGGCCTCGGCGGACCAGGCGGCGGCGTCGCGCAGCCATACCTGGATGTCGGCGGCGGCGTCGCTGACGCCGCCGCTGTCGTCGAGGCCGGTGAACGAGGTCTCCCGCGCCTGGTCGAGCAGGTGGGATCCGGTCTGGACGTGGACCCGGGCGAGGAGTCGGCTGGTGCGGTGCAGGTATCCGATCAGGGAGGCGACGTCGGCAGTGGTGTCCAGGGACAGCAGCGCGCTGAAGGGGCCGGTGGCCGTGTGCAGCCACCGGTTCAGGTGCTCGGCGGCGGTGAGGGCGCTGCCCAGACGGGCGGGGCTGTAAGGGCCGTCGATGGCGAACAGGTCGGCCATCGTCTCGAGCCAGGAACTGGTCTCGCTGTCGATGGGGAGGTGGTCCTCGACGAAGACCGGCGGGGAGGGGTTTCCGTTCGCGTCCGGGCAGATGGGCCGGTCGTTGGCGAGATGCCACCAGGAGCCGCCGCGGCCGCGATAGGCGCTGGTCCAGTCACTGGCGGGCTGGTCTACCACCGGGTCATGGCAGACAGGGCAGATCGGGAGTCGGATCATGGCGTGTCCGTCCTTCTAGACAGGGTGATGTCGGCGACCAGGGACCTGGTCGCCGTCGACTTCGGTGGAGCGACCCCACGGCGGGTCACCAATGCGGACGTGTCGCTACCGGGGTGGCAGTGGAAGAGGGAAAGGGCGGCCGTGTCGTCGGCCGGTGGCGCAGCAGGTGCCCCTGCCAGGGGCGGCTGGCGAATCACCGACCAGGCACGACGGCCCGTCTGAGAGGTGGGGTCGAGGGCGGGACTAACCGTGCCGGCTGGTCGTGGCCCGGCGTGCCCGGTCGACACCGCCGCAGGGATCAGAGGCTGGGCGGGCCACCGGCGGCGGTCGCGGTAGCCGGTGGGGCATGAGGTGGGGTGCCGGGCCGACCGGGCGGCAGCGCCATCCTTCGGATACAGGGATGGCGCTGCCGGCCCGATCGGAGGGTGTCAGCGCGGGGTGCGGAAGCGCCCGCGGCCGACACCGGCGATGAGAGCGTCGTTGACGTAGTCGACGACGAGGATGCTCCAGCCGGCGTCGATGCCGGACTGGATGAGGTGCAGCAGGTCGCGTTCGGGTCCGTGCAGCGGCATGTCGCCGAGACAGCCGGGGTGCAGCCGCCGGTAGTGCCTGCCGGTGAGTTCCCCGGCGAGCACCGGGGTTTCCTGCCAGCCGACGAGGCCGTAGGTGACGGGCCGCAGGCGGTGGTGCTCACCCACGGAGCTGTTGTCGCTGGTCAGGTAGACCCGGTGGAACTCGTCATGCATGACCCGCAGCGCTGCCGGCGTCAAGTGGAGTGCCTGAGGGTTGGTGGTGTTTCGGCGCCTGGCGCGCAGGCAGGCGTCGGCGAGTTGCTCGACCTCGTCGAGCAGGAACATGACGCGACCCATGGCGTTGTCCTTCCTGTCGAGGCCGGGGTTCAGAGCGCGACGGCGAGCAGCCGCTGGTCCGGGTCGGTGGTGGCGAGCAGGCGGTGGGCCTGTTCGAGGTAGGTGACCCGGTCGGCCATGGCGTCACTGACCGGTACCAACTTCGCGCCGTCGGCGGTGATCAGCGCGTCGCCGACGATCGCGGTCAGCGCGCTGTGGTGCTGGTAGGCCATGGAGCCGGCCTGGTACATCTCCAGCTCGCCGACGGCGATCCGCCCGGCACCGTAGGTGGCGGCGTTGTGCATCCGGATCGCGTTGACCCGGGGCTGGTGGTGGAAGTCCGCCGCTGCCGTGTCGTACGGGTACTTGGTGGGGTCCGCGAGGTGGCGGGCCTGGTAGACGTGCCACGGGGTGGCCGGCCTGGTGCCGTGCACGATCTGGCTGAACAGTTGGTGGCGGATACCCGCGCCCATGCCGGCGGCCTGACGCATGCCGTGCAGGTCGAGCAGTCGTACCGGTCCGCCCGCGCAGTAGGCGGGGCGGCCCTTGCGCAGTCCGAACATCTGGCCGCGCTGCCACGGGTACATGGCGGTGGCCCAGAACCGGGGCGACAGGGTGCCCCGCACACCGAAGGTGCGGTCGAGTTGGTGTGCGGTGAGGGCTTCCCGGGGCAGGTCGTCCGGGACGCAGACGATCATGGTGCCGAACGTCGCCGTCGGTGGGGTGGCCTTGCGGGCCGGGTCCTTGGCCATGGGGTCCTCCTAGGGTGTGGGCGCGTCAGGGCGCGCGGAGATGACCGGCCCACCGGGTACGTGGGTCGGTCGCAAGGGGAGAGGTGTGGTGCGGGGTGGTGCGGTGCGACCTGGGGTCGCCGCGCGGCGCGGTGCCGACCGGCCCCTGGAAGGGGCGGGTGGGCGTGGCGCACCGGTGGTGCGGCGGTGGTTCCGAGGTGGGACCGAACCGGGTGGGGATATATGTGGGTGCTGTTGGTGCCGTGAAAGGTAGCGGCCTGTTCTGTCAGGCCGCTGCGGCGACGTGGCCGCCGAACAATGGGGTTGACCTGCGCTGTAAGACGTTCCGGCCTGCGGTGAGCCGTCGTCGGCGTCGACGCTGTGAGACTCCGGACCACTCACAGGCGATCGTGGTCAGTGACAGACGCAGCGCGTGGGCGACCTGCCCGGAAGCCCTCGGTGTGAGCGGCCGGTGCCGCTGACCTGCGGTGTGAGTCCTACAGGTCGTCGAAGCGCTGCGGGTTGGTGACGGTGTCGGGTCCGTGGTCGCAAGGCAGCTCGTGCAGGTAACGGCGGCGGGTGGGGTCCGAGACGAGGGTCCACACCCGGCCGGCCGGGTCGGGACTGTGCACGGCGGTCGCGATGGGGCTGGTGGTGCGCAGTCCGGCGAGCACGCCCAGGAGGCTGGTCTCGCGGCGGCGGCTGGGCACCCAGAACAGGACGGGGTAGCGGGGGCCGAAGGTGGTGAGGCGTTCGTAGCCGCGCAGCTTGGCCACGACCCGGGCGAGGTTCTCGGTGTCGTTGTCGTGTTCGAGGAAGAACCCGGTCGATGTGTCGCCGACGGTCCACACGCCGTGGCCGTCGGGGCGGATGCCGGCCTGGGCGTAGACGGTGGTGGCGTGCTGCTCGGACCACCAGCGTGACAGCCGGACGGCGTCGGCGCGGCGGGCGGTGGCCAGGAGGTCGGTGAAGAACTGGTTGACCCCGAGCAGGTGGTTGACCTGACCGCTGGCGGCGATCCGCTTGGCCCGCTCCAGGGAACTGCGCGGTGCCCTGCCGCCGTTGCCGTTCGGGTCGTGGTACCTCGTCGGGTGCAGTTGCAGGCCGATGGGGCCGAGGGTGTAGAGCAGGGATCCGTAGCGGCCGTGGGCGCCGCTGCGGCCGAAGCGGTGCAGCACGTCGAGGCGGTGCAGGATCGTCAGCCGCCGCTGCGCGGTACGGCGGTTGTCGAAGAACGCGTGGGTGATCTGGTCGGTGGACAGCAGGTAGTGCTCGGCCAACAGCCGGAGGAGAGCGTGGTCGCGGGGGACGATACGACCGAACACCGCGAGGGGGTCGGGTTTGCTGGACAGGGGCGGGACACGGGAGTACACGGATCGCTCCTTGGGCAGGATGAGGGTTCCCTCCCGATCGGGAGGGGTGTCTGGCACGGGAGGGGACCGCACCGGGGGTCTGTCAGGGGGTGTGTGCGGCACTGACAGCCCAGGTCAGGACTGTGCGGCGTGCGGTGGGCGGTCACGGGTGGCGAACCCGGTGACGAGCCGGTGCGCGACCCGGTCGACGCCTCCGGACCGGCAAAGGGCGGTCAGGTGCGGTCGCTCTTCGGGCGGGTCCGCCGGTCGTCGGGCTTGCGGCTGAGCCGTTCGACGAGGTCGTCGATGGCGCTGGTGTCCTGCACGGGTACCGCCGCCGCGGCGGCCTGGCGGATGGCGGTCGCCTCGCCGACGATCGGCCTCGGTGGGCGGGTCTTCATCGTGAACGCCGGGGTCTGGCGGCCGTCGACGACGAGGCGGGCCGCGGCGGTGTAGGCGTCGAGGTGGGCGAGGTCGTGCTCGCCGAGTTCGGGCATCGTGTGCCGGGCGAGGACCTTCGCGTCCTCCGGCGCGACCGTGAAGTACACCTTGTTGCGGGCGTTCGCCGACGCGGCGGCGAGCAGGTCCCGCGGGAACTGGGCGAGGTCCTGGTGGGCGAGGACGAGGGACAGCCGGTACTTGCGGGCCTCGGCGAGCATCGTGTCCAGGCTGTTGGCCAGGGTCAGGAAGTTCTGCGCCTCATCGATAATCAGCGTCGCGTCGCGTCGCCGCTCGGACGAGGTGGCGGCGCGGGCGGTGGCGGCCTGCCACACCTGCGCGAGGATCAGAGAGCCGAGGAGCCGGCTGGTGTCCTCGCCGAGAACACCCTTGGGGATCCGGACAAGCAGCACCCCGCCGTCGAGGACCTTGCCCATGTCGAAGCTCGACTTCGGGTACCGCATGGTGCGTTTCACGAAGTCACGCAGCAGAAACGAGCGCAGCCGGGCCAGGACGGGTCCGATGACCTGGGACCGGAGGCTGTCGTTGAGGCTGTCGTACCACTGCCAGAAGCCACTCAGCCCGGCCGGGTCGTCCAGGTCCACGGTCATCGCCGACCGGAACTGGGGGCTGTTGAGCAGCGGGGGGATGTGCTGCAGAGTGACGTTGTTGTGGCGTAGCAGGGTCAGGCACGCCACCCGCATGACGTCGTCCATCCGCGGCCCCCACGCCTTGGCGAAGATGTTCCCGAAGATCGACACGAGATTGTCGACGACCAGGTCCGGGTCGTCGCCTTCGAGGGGATTCAGCGTCGGCGGATTCTCCTGGTCGGGGTCGAAGAGCACGACACGGTCGGCGACGGTGGCGGGAAGCCGGTCGAGGATGTCCAGGACAAGGTCGCCGTGCGGGTCGATGACGACGGTGCCCCGGCCGGCCCTGATGTCGTCGAGGGCCATGTTGACCAGCAGGGTGGTCTTCCCGGAGCCCGTCGCACCGATCACATGCAGGTGATACCTCGCATCGGCCACCGACAGCCCGACGCTGTGGCCGCCGATCTCCGCATCGCCGAGCATCTTCACGCCACGCCCGCCACCGGGGACGGCGACCGGTACCGGCATGGACGCGGCCCGGGCCCGGTCGAGGCCGGGCACGGCGAGGTCCCGCGGCAGGGCGGCGAGGGCGGCGAGTTCCGGGGTGGAGGTGAGGAATCCGGTGCCGAGGCGGCGGGCGGCGAGGACGGCCACCGGGGCGGGCAACCGGGCCCGGTGGGTGAGCCGGTTGCGGCCGGTGTGGATGGCGAACGCCGAGGCGAGCGTGTCGGCGATACCCCGCAGCCGACCACGGGGGTCCGCGCCGGACCGCTGGTTGGTGGTGGCGACGGCGTACCGGATGCCGGTCTGCCACAGCGGGTGCGCCGTCTTGTCCAGGACCGCCCGAACGTCCCGCTCCACGGTGGGATCCCGACGGGCGGCGGAAGCGATGCCCCGGCCACCGCCGCTGTTGCCGGGTAGGAACGCGTCGAGCAGCCACAGCAGCGGCGCGGCCGGGTTGATCGCCGGGACGGCGGTCTTGCCGGCGCGTAGCCGTCCGGCGGCGCGACGGGCTCGTGCCGCCCGACCGGGTGCGGCCGGGCGGGCGAGGATCTGCACGCACGCGTACTCGCCGGGTTTCAGTTGCGCGCCAGCCGACATCAGCGGACGCAGCGGGTCCGCATCGTGATCGACGGCAAACGGCAGCCACTCCGCGAACATCGGCAGCAAATGTCCACCGGTGGCCGGGTGCGCCGGTAAGGGGATCGGCGGTGGCGGGTTGGTGTCGGTGGTTGTGGCCGAGTTGGGCCACGCCGCTCGGACCGCCGCCTCGACCGCCCCGGGCGGGACGGTGCCGGGCACCCAGATCGAGATGAGCAGCTGCCGACCCGACCATGTGTACTGCCACACGACATGCGGGACGCCGTAGAGCAGGCGTCGCCGGCGTGATGGGGTGAGCACACCGGCGAGGTTCGCCCACAACGCGCCCGCGCTGCGCGGGTCGACCTCGGGCGGCGGCGCGACCGTCACAAGCCGCGCACCCTGGGCGTGATGGTGGTGCCGCCGGATCTCGACCATGTTCCGGGCTGCGACCCAGCCGACCAGCAGCCCGGCGGCGACAGCCGCCAACCAGGGCCGCTGTGTGGCCCACACGGCGACGTCGACCAGGGCAGCCCCCGGTCCGGTAGGAGGCGGAACGGCACCGGTGCCCGGCCCGGACGTAGGGCTGGGCACCGGTGGCGGCGAAAGGGGCACGGATCCCCGAACGTCCAGGGGTGGTGTCACAGGTCGTCCTCCTCGTCGCCCTCGGCCAGCTCGACCGGATCCGTGGTGCACAGCGCGTGCTCCGCGTCCGAGGAGATCGACTCGAAGCTTGTTCTGTGCACGCCGGAGATCAACAGGCCGTGGCCTCGGCGAGCTGACAGCAGCAGGCGTCGTTCGCCGCCGGTGAGTCCGAACGCTTCCCCGACGGCGTCGATGGCCTGTGGGGCCTGCCGTAGCAGTACCTGGGTGGCGGCGTTGGACACCACCGCCCGGCCGAGGTCGGTGCCGAGTACGTCGGCGGCGTCCTGGGTGACCACGGTCAGCCCGGCGTTGCGTTTGCGTGCCGCCTTCGACATGCGGAACAGGAACTTCGCGCCTTCGCCGTCGCGCATCAGCAGCCATGCCTCATCGACCACGACGAGCCGCCGCTGGGACGGCCGTCCGGGTGCGTCGACGGTGCGCCAGATCGAGTCCAGCGCGAGGAGGGTGCCGACGGTGCGCAGCTCATCGGGTAGGTGCCGCAGCGACCACACGACCAGGTGCCCGGTCGGGGTTTGGGTGGTGGGCCCGTTGAACAGGTCGGCGAAGCTGCCCTGCACCCACGGCGCGAGCCGGGCGGCCAGCGTCGCGGCGGCCGGGTCGTCGTCGGCGCGCAGTGTCTGCGCGAGGTCGCGGAGCAGGGGTGCCGGCCGGTGGTGGGTGGCGGGATCGGCGGTGATGCCGGCTTGCCGGTAGACGGCGAGGATGGCCCGGTCCAGGGCGGCCCGTTCCGCCGGTGGCGGTTGATGGCCGAGCAGCACGCTGATCAGGGTGTGCAGGAACAGCCCGCGGCGGGTCAGGGTGTCGGAGCGTCGGTCGCCGGCGGGCAGGTCGAGGGGGTTGATCTTCACGCCCGGCAGGCCCAACCGGACAACACTGCCGCCGACGGCGTCGGCCAGCCGCAGGTACTCGTCCTCAGGGTCCACGACCGCGATCTGCACACCGTGGTAGAGGTTGCGCAGGATCTCCAGCTTCACGAAGTACGACTTCCCGGCCCCGGAGCGGGCCAGGACGATCGAGTTGTGGTTCTCCTGCGTCCACCGGTCCCACCAGACGATGCCGGCGCTGGCCGGGTTGACCCCGTACAGGACACCACCCGTGGTCGGCGGATCACCGGGCAGCGGTGCGGGCAGGTCCGGGCTGGCCAGGGGGAACGCGGCGGCCAGAGCCTGGGTGTCCATGGTGCGGAGCATTCGTAGCCCGTCGGTGGCCAGGGGCAGGGTGGTGGTCCAGCCGGCCAGTTGCCGCCAGGTCGCCGGTTGCACGTCCAGGAGGGTGGACGCGGCGGCGGCCCGCACCTGCGCGCACGCCTGTGCCAATTCGGCCTCGGAACGGGCGTGGACGGTCAGGTACAGGCCGACGCGGAACAGTTTCGCCGCGCCGCGGGCGAGTCGTTCAGCCAGGTCACCGGCGTCCTCGGCGGCGGCGTCGACGTAGGGGTCGGCCAGCCTGCCCCGGTCGGAGTCCGCCCGGCGAGATGACTCCAAGCGTGCCCGTTGGGTGCGCAGGCGGGCGGCGGCGATCGGCGCCGGTAGCGGCTCGATGTGCAGGGCGAGGTCGAGGCGGCCAGGCCAGGACAGCAGTGGTTCCAGCCACGCGCCGCCGACCTCTGCCGGGTATCCGGTCACCACGAGGGTGGCGGCGTAGCCGTCGCCGACGCGCAGCCATCGTGGGGTGACCTCGACCGTGGCCGGCGCGACCGTCGACGCCAGCCGCGGCTGCTCATTACCGCCCGTGGTTCCTCTCTTCCTGATCATGGTGTCTTCCTGTTCGTGCGGGGGGTGGTGGCGGTGATGACGGCGTCGGGCGCGGCCAGGCCGCCTGGGCGCGGTAGCCGGTAGGGGTCGGCGGCGGAGGCCAGTGCGGCGGTGACCGCCGGGCCGTTGAGGACCTGTGGGCTGACGCCGAGGCCGGACAGCGTCCGTGCCGTGTTCTCGGCGCGGCGCAGGCCCGCGTGGGAGGTCCGGTCGCCGGCTGCCGTGCGGTGGACGATCAGGACCTGCCGGCGCAGCGGGTCCCGCCGGGTGGCGAGGTCGGCGAGGAACGCGGCGTGGTCGGCGCACGCCGCCCGCAGATGGGGGTGCGGTTGGGCGTCCGCGGCGGCGGCGAGGGCACGGCCGTGGGAGGCCAGGTCGACCGGTTGCGCGGACACGACGATCTGCGTGGGCGTCGACAGGCTGTTGAGCCACCTGCCCCACCCGTCGATCAGGGCCGCCTGCTCGGTGGGGATGCGTAGGGCGAGGTTCACCGTGGTGGTGCCGACGATCGCCGCCCGGGCACCGGCAAGGGTGATCTCCCCGTCGTCGTCGATGGCGTCAGCGGGCAGCCGCAGCGGCGCCGGCAGCGGCACCCGCCCGCTCCGGGGCGTCTCGACCCACTCCGGCACCCCCGTGTCCGCCGCGATGCTGGTGCTGGACAGCGAGCGGGGAGCGCGGGTGTGGCGGATCGCGTGCAGCAGCCACACGTCCATGGCCAGGCCGTCTCGGCGGCCGAGGGCCAGGCCGATGACCAGCCCGCCGAGCAGCACTCCCGCGCCGATGAGGACCGGTGCGGGCACGACCGCGTGCAGGGTGCGCCACGCGGCGTAGAGGAGCAGGGTGCCGGCGGCGACGATCGCCAGTTGGTGGAACGTCAGGCCGTAGGCGACCTTGTCGGGGGCGTCGACGTCGGCGGGCATCCGCGTACGGGTCAGGTCACCGTCGGAGTCGGGTGGGGTCATCGGATGCCCCTTCGTAGCGTGTTGAGGCCGGGGACGGCGCGGGAGAGTTGCTGGACCACGACGACGCGGACGACCGCGCCGAGCATGTTCGTCGTGCCGCGTCCGCTCTGGCCCGCCCAGCGGGCCATCAGGGTGGGGATCTTGACGGTGGTCCAGAGCAGGACCACGACGACCAGGAGGTTGAGGGTGCCGCCGGGGTCGGCGGGCAGGCCGAACACCGGCAGCATGGCCTGCGGGTCGAGGAGGGTCTGTTCGCCCGCGGTGAGGAAGAACGCCTGGGCGACGGGGATCGCGAGGCATCCGGTGTAGGAGCGCCACCACAGGCGGGCGAACGGGTCGGTCTGTGGCAGGGCGTGGCAGGCCAGCGCCAGCGGCGCGACGGCGGTCATCACCAGTAACGCCACGAACCGGCCGATCAGCTGGAACGCGGTCGTCACGACCAGCACGGCGATGATGAGGACCAGGACCAGGAACAACAGCGGGACCATGTGGTCCTGTGCCGCCGTGAGGTGGGTGCGGATCGCGGTGAACGCCCCTGTGTCGTCGGGGCCTGCCTCGCTGATCGCCGCGGTCAGGGCGTTGGCCACGTCGATGAGCTGGGCGCAGGCGAGCTGCGAGAAGTGCGCGGCGGTGAACCCGACGACCAGCCGAGGGAGGAGGTCCTTGACCGTGTATCGGGACTGTTCGCCGCCGCCGGCGACCATGACGAGCACGCCGGCGGCGACGAACGCCAGGACGAAGACGGTGTCGACGATCCAGACCGACCGGCCGGTGAGGGCCTGCACCTGCGGCAGCGCGGTGACCTTCGGGGTGGTGAGCAGGATGCCGGTGATCAGGTCGAAGATCGCGGTGAGGCAGGCCAGGATCGCCGTGGTGAGCCAGTCGAGGGCCTGGTCGAGGAACCATCCCATGACGACTCAGCCGCCGACGATGCCCTGGACGACCTGCAGCAGGATCGGCGCGAGGACGGCCAGGCCGTAGCCGAGCAGCGCGTTGCGCAGGGCGAGTTTGGCCTTCTCCACCTGGGACGGGTCACCACCGGCGGTGGCCCAGTACACACCGGCCAGGACGAGGAAGAGGGTGGCGATCGCGGCGAGGATGCCCATGACCCAGGCCTGCAGGTTGGCGATCACCACCGGCAGCGAGTTCGCCGCCACGTGAAGGGCCCCGCCGGGGTCGGCGTACGCGGCGGACGGGACGGCCAGGGGCAGGCCGACAGCGACCAGCGACATGGCCGCGCGCAGCACGACCCGACTGATACGGCGGCTGCGACGGGTGGGAGCGGGAATGCGGGACATTGCGGTTCACCTCCCGCCGCACTCCCGGGGTGCCGAGGGGCGTGACCGGGGCGCGGCGATGACTTGAAGCGGTCCATGGGGGCCGCCGCCGGGCGCACAGGGGAGGGGAACGAACCGCGCGTCCCGGGAGGAGCTCGTCCTCCCTCAGGGGTGGGTTGCGGTCATCAATGTGGTGTCAGCGCATCAACGTGGCGCGGCACCCGAGGCACGCGGATCGCGCTCCTCCTGTCGCCCGGCGGCGGGCGGAACCACCGGGGCAGCGGTGCCGCTCGGAGAAGTCCCGCACTCCCAAACCGGGTCTTGTGAGCTGTGGCGAACACTTGCCGCGCTCACAGCACGCTCACCAAATGGGAGGCGGCGGGCTAGAGACTGATCTGGTCGAGAAACCACGCGGTGACCGCGCGGGCGATCCCGGAGGCGATACCGGCGGTCACCATCGGGATGATTCTGGCCCGCAGGCTACGGGTGTGATCGGTGTCGACCTCAGGGTGTGCGTCGGGTCGGCAGGTACGCGGCGAGGGAGGCATGTCGGAGGGCATGTCACCAGCAGGCGCCTGTGACCACCCGTCCAGCAAGATCATCCGCCGTCGGAGGACGACGGTGCCGTCCGGCGATCCCCCGTGCACTGCCGGACGGCAGACCGTCCGGGGTGTGTCCGGCCGGACGCACCGTCAGGTGCCGGACAGACCGGCCGCCATCGATACTCGCCGCATCGAATCTCATCGGGGAGGAACAATGTCCGAGCGCGGCATGGCACCTGAACTCTCGTCGGTGCAGACGGTGGAGGGGCTGGCACGGTGCATCCGTAACCTCCTGTCGCACTGCGGCAACTTGTCCCTGCGGGAACTGGAGTCGTGGGGGATCGCGCACAACCGGCCGATGCCGCGGACGTCCCTCAGTGAGGCGCGCTCCGGAGCCCGGCCGCCCAGCCGCCAGCTCCTGCTCAACCTCCTCGCCGCCTGCGAGGTGCACGACGACCGAGAGGTCTCCGCGTGGCTTGACGCGCTCGACCGCGTCCACAAGTCGAAGTCGATCCAGACCCGCCAACGGCTTCTCCGTGACCTGACCCAGCCCGTGTCCGCCTACCGGTTCTTCGCCGAACTGGACGACGTCAGCGAGATCTCCCATCTGATCCAGCAGACTCAGGACGAGGTGTGGCTGTGGGGGACGACCCTGGCGATGCACATCCCCTACATCGATACCTACCTCGGTCAGGCACTGGCCCGTGACGTCCGGGTCAAGGTCCTCCTGATCAGTCCCGGCGGGGCCGCGATGTCCATGCTGGCCTTCCGGGCCGGGCCCACGTGGGGCCGGCAGAGACTGGAGGAACGACTGGCCATCAACCTCGGGCTGCTCGAACGACGCATCGGGCAGGGCGACGGCCTGGAGGTTCGCCTGATCGACTACCTGCCCCCGTACACGCTCTACGCCTATGACCCCGGTCTGGACGACGGTTCGATGGAGTTCCGCCTCGGCTCCTTCGGTGGCCGCCACGAACTACGACCCACCTTCCGGATGATCCGCAGACGCGACGGCGAGTGGTTCGACTACTTCTACGAGCAGTTCACCAGCGTCTGGAACGCCGCCGACCCGTACCGGCATGGGCAGGCACCGGACGCCCCCACTGGATAGGCAGGACGAGCCCTCGACCACTGCTGTCGCCGACTGCCCGGTCGCACCGCCAGCCTGGTCCGCTCGACAGCCGTCGCTGGGGCCCTGCCAGTACCACCGATGCTTGCCCGTCGGCGCTCCGTCAGGGATGACGGACACCGACATAGTGGTGGCCCGACGCCTCGCGTCGGGCCACCACTAGCGGGTTGTACGCCGTCAGGCAGCTGCCGTCGCTGGCGGCGTGGTGATGTCGCGGTGGGCGGCCGCAGCACGCCCGGCTCGCCGCTGGCCGCGCTGCTGCGCCTGCGCGTGTAAGCGTGCCCGGGTCTGCGGCGACGCGACCCCGGTCAGCAGCCCGTCGGCGAGAGCCTCGGCGATGCGGCGGTCGATGCGCGACAGCCGCATCCGCAGCGCGTCGACGCTGACGCCGAGCGCGGCGGCGAGGGGTTCGATCGCCCGGTGCCCGAGCCGCACGTCGATGTAGGCCTGCTCGTCCTCGGGGTCGAGGATCCCGAGGGTCACCGCACGGCGGACCAGCAGGTCGGGGTGACCGTAGGGCGTCTTCGGGGTCCGGGGTCCGGCGGTGGCGTGTTCGATGTCCTCGACCAGCAGGTACTCCTGCCGTTGCAGGCGCAGGTCCCGTCCGGCCCGCCACGCCGCCCGGCACAGACCCGCGTACGGCGCGGGTCTGGTCAGGTCGGCCCGGTCGCGCAGCGCGGTCAGGAAGCCGGTCAGGATCTCGGCGTCCATGTCCGCCGGGTCTCCGTCGTAGCCCTCGCAGAGCCGGGCCGCGTACTGTCGCAGGGCCGGCAGCGCCATGCCGACTGCGGCGATGACCCAGTGCGGCCCGTCGAGCCGGGCGCGGCGGATCAGTTCCCGCCACACCTCGTCACGGACCGTGTAGGCGTGGGGGTGGCGCAGCAGCCAGTCCCGCAGCGCCGGCAGCGGCATCACCTGCCGTGGGAGACCGGTGTCGGGGCCGAACGCCGCGCAGTCGAGCACCAGCGGCGCGGGTTCGCACGTCAGCGCGGTGAAGGCGGTCGCCGCCGCGTCGAGGGCGGAGGTGGGCCAGTCCGTAGCGTCGGACACGCTCATGTCAGAACTCCTGTGACAGTGCAGGGGATCGGATGACCGCCGCCGGTGTCATCGCGGCGGACGGTGGCATCGATTCCGCCACACGACCCTCACAAGCCTCTGACAGCGCTGTGTAGACCTCCGACCGCGCCCGTCTCTCGGCGTTTGTCACCGCCGCACCGCCACCGGCCCGCATCGTCTGTGACCCGCTGACAGACGCTCCGGCGAAGGCCGGTTGACCTGCCCTGTGACAGGCTGACAGAACCCGCCGAGACACCCTCGCGGTGACGGCGGCACCCGCTCACCCGCAACCTGATGACAGGACGCCGACGGCACTGGCCACGCTCACACACGACAGCCTGTGACAGTCCGACCCCGCTCCCGTGCCGCTGTCACCGGCCACCTTGACAGACCCGCGCCAGCTCGCCGGCAGCGCCTCGGACAGCGGCGCAGGCACCGCCACCGGTGACACGACCAACCTCCGACAGCGCCACCGTGCCGGCAAAGGCGGGTTGCCTCGGGTGGCATTCACGCCGCTCTCACAGTGCTGGTCGAAGCCGCGATCCACGCCCACATCGAGTCGCACCGGGCACGCCGGAAGCGGCCCTCCCGCCCTGTTCTGTCAGTGACGCACCGCAACTGACAGAACGGGTCGGATCCAGAGTCCTTCGTGGCCGACCGGCGGCTGTCTCTGCTCGCCGCACGGGCGGGGCGGAGAGAGACGTCCGCACTAAAGCGGGCGACCACCGGGTGCGGCGCCTGTGAGTGGTGGTGAGCGCGGCAAGTGTTCGTCAGGGCTCACAAACCCCGGTTTGGGGGTGTCAGCGCTTCACGGCGCGGCGCGGAGCCGACACCACATGAGCGAGCACACGCCGCACCACAACACCCAGGCCGGCCACACCGCACCGGCCGACCCCGCACTCATCGACCTGATCGCCGGCGACCCGCCGGTCCCGATCACGGTCTGGCGCACGGCCCGCACCGACGCCGAGCACCACACCAGCCTGCCCGCCCGTCTGGCCTACCGCCTCGTCGCCGCCTACAGCCGGCCCGGGGAGGCGGTCGTCGACCTCACCCGCGACCACGCCCTGACCGCGACCTGCGCCAGAGGTAACCGGCGGCACCACCGTGCCTGGTTCACCGACAGCAGTTCCGGCCTGATCATCGGCCCGGCCACCACGACCCTGCCGGACGACAACAACCCACTTCTCCCGACCCCGCGGGACGACGGCGGAGACGACGCACCCGAGCTGGTCGAGTGGTTCGGCGACGACCTCACCGACCCCGACCTCCCCGGCACCGACACCCCTGTCGTCCGGCCAGCCGGCGACGGACCCGTGGACGCGAACACCAGCCTGGTGGTCGCGTCCTGGCCGCTGCACGACACGGACACGACCGCCCGGGTCCGGCTCGCCTGGCTCCTCGCCGCCTGCGCGCGGCTGCTGCGCCCCGGCGGCTGCCTCGTCCTCGTCGTCGGCGTGCCCGCCGGCACGCAGCCCACGCCCGAGGACTTCGGCCCCCTCGTGGCCGCCGCCTCCCGGGTCGGACTCGGCTACCTGCAGCACATCGTCGCCGTCGAGGCCGACACCGACGGCGACCAGTTCCTCTACCACGTCGTCACCGACGAGGAACTGCTCACCCTCGCCCACACCACCGCCGAGCAGTGGAAGGTCGCGCACCTGCGGGTGCACGCCGACCTCCTGGTCTTCACCCCACGACAGCCCACCCCCGATGCCGGACCGCGGCGACGCGGCACCCGCGACGGGGGTGACCGCCGTGCCTGAACCCACCCCCGTCCCCGCACAGCCCGAACCACAGCCGAACACCCCCACCCCCGCCGACGGGGGCTACCAGGGGCGGCACCACGAATACGAAGGCCGCCACCGCGCGGACCCCGACGGCCTGTCCGTGTGGGCCACCGCGCAGTCCACCGGACCCGTCCAGCGCCGCGGCCGGTACATGCCCGAGTCGGTGAAGCATCCCGCCCGGATGCTCCCGGCGATCGCCGCCCACGCCATCACCGCCTACACCCGGCCCGGGGACCTGGTCCTGGACCCGATGTGCGGCATCGGCACCACCCTGGTCGAGGCCGTTCACGCCGGCCGCGACGCCTTCGGCATCGAGTACGAGCCGCAGTGGTCGAACATCGCCGACGCCAACATCCGCCACGCCCATGACCAGGGCGCCACCGGACGCGCGTCGGTCATCCGCGGCGACGCGACCCGCCTCATGTCCCTCGTCCCGACAGCCCTCACCGGGCAGGTGGCCCTCGTGGTCACCTCGCCCCCGTACGGGCCCACGGTCCACGGCCTCGTCCGCCCCGGCGAGGGCGGGATCGTCAAGCACGACGACCGGTACGGCGAGGACAAGGGCAACCTCGCCTACCGCGACCTGACCGGCCTCGCCGACGGATTCGCCCAGATCCTGGCCGGCTGCGCCACCCTGCTACGCCCCGGCGGCGCCGTCGTGGTCACCGCCCGCCCCTGGCGCAAACAGGGCGAGCTGATCGACCTGCCCAGCCTGGTCATCGCCGCCGGCCGGCGCGCCGGCCTCGTCCCGACCGAACGGTGCGTCGCCCTCCTCGCCGCCGTCCGCGACGACCACCTCGTCGCCCGACCGTCGTTCTTCCAACTCCAACAGGTCCGCAAGGCCAGGGCCGCCGGCACACCCATGCACCTCATCGCGCACGAGGACGTCCTGATCTTCACCAAGCAACTAAAGTCCGCGAGTTCGGCTGAACCCAAGTGTTCGCAGGGCGAATCCGGGTGTCCGGAGGGGACATCATGCCATGCGGACACCGGGGTTCAGGGCAACTCGGGGAGGCGGTCCGAGTGAGGGTCGCCGATGAGGTTTCGGGCGTTGGTGGCCCAGCGGATGGCGGTGCCTTCGCTGAGCCCGAAGACGGCGGCGAGGTGCAGCGGGTCGGCGCCGGTGGTGACGGCTTCCTCGAGTTGCCGGTCGATGCGCAGTCGTTCGAGGGTGCCGGGCAGGCCGCGCAGGTTCAGGATCCAGGTGGCGCTGACCGGGGCGAGGCCCAGGGCGCTGGCGGTGCTGACGAGCAGGTGCGGGTTGGCGGTGTGGGGCCAGCGTTCGCGTCGGTAGGTCAGCCAGTCGAGCAGCGCCTGGGCGGTGAGGTTGTCCAGTGGTCGGGTGTTGCCGGCGATGGTGATCCGCCGGCCAGCGAGGTCGACGTCGTTGAGGTGCAGAGCGCGGATCTTCCCTGGTCTGGCGGCGTGGACGGCGGCCAGCACGACGCAGAGCCGCGCCTGCGGGGTCGTGGCGGCGGTGACGCTGGCGCTGATGTCATCCGGTGCCAGCAGCGGCCAGATCGGGTCCGGCACGGTCGGGCCTCGCAGGCCGCGGGTGGGGTTGCGGAAGACCAGCTTGTTCGTCTTGGCCCATCGGAACAGGCCACGCAGGGCGGTCGTCGCTGTTTCCCGGCGGCGGCCGTGCAGCGTGGCGAGGTAGGTCTGGACGTCCTCGCGGGTGACCTCGCGCAGGTGCTCGCGCTGCGGCCAGCCGGCGGCAGCGTCGATCACGGCAGCGGTGTAGGCGCGGACGGTGCCGTAGTTGCGGGGCCGGCTTCGTGGGCTGCCGTCGCGCAGCGTGCGCGCCCAACTGCTCAGGTCTCGACGCCACGGTCCGGGCAGTCCGGCGAGTCTGGCGGCCATCCAGCTCTCCAGGCTGGCAGGCCGGTCATCGTCGACGATGTCCATGGCCGTGAGGATCTCGATGACGTGGTCGAGGTTGATGTATTGCCGGGCGGCGACGGGCGCGAAGTCGCTGACGCGGATGCGGTCAGGTTCGCGGTGCCCGGTGAGCAGCAGCACCAAGACCCGCTGCATCGCGCGCTGCGCGGTGGGTTCCCATCCGCGTGCCTCGGCCGTGGTGTGGGCCAGGTGCAGGCCCCAGGCCAGCCAGGGGTTGTCCGGTGGCGGCCCGGCGCGCAGGTCCACCGCAGCACGGTAGTGGCGTGGTCCGGGCGGCAGCAGCGGCTCCTGCAACCAGGCGCTGCGGGGGCGGCCCGCGTGTGGTGGTGGCTGCTTGGGCGGCCGGCCTTTGGCGCCGTAGCGGCGTGGTGCCGTGCGTGGTGGTGGCTGCCGGCGGTCGCTGAGGCTCAAGAACAGTTGCTGCCAGCGGATGCCTGCAAGGTAGGGGGAGAGCATGACGGCGGAGCGGGCGTCGCTGGCCAGCCGCGCCCGCTCGTCGCGGGCCTGGCACCAGCACAGGCGGCAGTAGCCCTGCTTCAGTCGCTGCAGCCGGGCGCAGGCCCCGCACTCGCCGGTCGGGTAGCCCTTGTGCGGGGCGGCGAAGTTGTAGCAGGGCAGGCAGATGCCCTGGGCGTAGGTCAGGCCCCAGGCGAAGCAGTCCGCGCAGCTGGTGACGGTGCGCGGCACGACTGTGCCGTCATGGTCGCGGGCAGCCACCGGTCAGCGCGGCGGCAGCGACCGGCCGTCGCGGCGGCGGGGAACCACCCGGCTGATCGGAACGGGTGCCGTGGCATCGGCGGCGGGCTTCGCAGCCTCCGGGGTGGCCCGGGACACGGTGTCGGGTTCGGCGATCAGCAGGTCTCCGACCTGGCAGTCCAGCGCCACGCAGATCACGTCGAGGTCAGCCAGTTTGACCGTCACGGGCTGGCCGGACCACAGCCCGGACATCTTCCCGGCGGAGATGACCAGGCCGTGCTCGGCGAACAGCTGCTGCAGCTCGGAGGCCTTCCAGATGCCGCGTTGAGCCGCGACCAGGCGCATGTTCCACCGCATTCAGCCCAGTCCTTCCAGTCGTCGGGCGGCGCGTCGCTGCCCATCGAGCCATGCCTGCTCGATGCGGGTGCGGTGCACGTGGACGTACTTCATCGTCGTGGCGACCCAGGAGTGCCCGAGCATCTCCTGGATCGCGATCAGGTCCACCCCGTTGAGATACATCTGCGACGCGCAGTAGTGCCGCAGCACGTGCGGGGTGAGCTTGTCCGTCCAGGCCGGCAGGTGCGCGGCGACCGCCGCGGCGAGCCCGGCGCGCAGAACGTCGTAACTGACCCGACCGGCGCCGAGGCGTTCCGAGCAGAACAGAGGTGTGCCGGGCGTCCGGTAGTCGCCGCCGAAGTGCGCCCACACGTCCTCGACGAACCAGGCGAGGGTGCGGCCGGCGTGGTTGATCAGCGGCACCATGCGTTCGCGGGGACCGGAGCCGTTGGCGCCTTTGCCGTGGCGGACGTGGAGCTTGCCGAACGGGCCGATGTCCCACTTGATGTCGTCCAGGTCCAGGCTGCGGGCCTCGTTGACCCGCAGCCCGACGTCGGCCATCAACCTCGCCGCCGTGTAGTTGCGGGCCGTCGGCGCGAACTTGCGGCATGTCGTCAACTCTGCCGCCCAGCCCGTGAACAACGTGTCGATTTCCTCGACGCTGGGCGGGATCCGGAGCTTGGCGTCCTTCCGCCCGCGCGGCCGGTTCATCTCGTCGATCGGACACGCCACGACCCGGCCGGTCAGCGCGTGCAGCTCCGCCTGGAAGCGCAACTCAAGGAACGCGAAGTAGGTGCGCAGCGCTTGCGAACGGGCCAGCCTCGTCCCCGACGGCGCACCCCGCAGCACGCGACCGAAGTAGGCGTCCGCGTCCGCCGGTTCCATCTCCCACAGCGGCCGGCCGAACCAATCCCGAATCTGCTCCAGCTGGCTGACATCGCCGCGCACCGTGCCGTCGGTCAACCCGGCCGAGGCCCGCGCCAGCACGAACCCGGCCAGGACATCCACCTCGAACCGCTCGATCTCCTCGGCCGACGCCGGCGCACGCCGGTCACGCAGATCCCGGACGACCGCCAACCCCAACTCAAGAACCTCACGTTCAAGCACGCCGAAGCCACCCCAGACGATCCGAAGCAACTTCAAGATTCCCGAGAAGGGCTCAGAACACAACCATTGATCCGCATCGCGAGACCCACCAGCTCAAGGACCTCCACCACCAGACACACGCCGACCAACTCAAGCGATGTCGTACTGTCGCAGGACGACCCCGGGGTGGTCGCGTGAGCGCACCGGCCCACCGCTACCTGTCGCTGGGCGCGGGCGTGCAGAGCACCACGCTGCTGCTGCTCGCCGCCCAGGGCACGATCCCCGGGTTCGACGCGGCGATCTTCGCCGACACCGGCTGGGAACCGACGGCGGTCTACCGTCACCTAAACCGTCTGACCGGCATCGCTCAGACCGCCGGCATCGACGTGGTGCGCGTCGGCGCCGGAGACATCCGGGCCGACGCCCTCGACCCGCAGCACCGCTTCGCGTCCATGCCCCCTGTTCACGCTCGGCCCGAACGGCGAGCGGGGCATGGCCCGCCGGCAGTGCACATCCGAATACAAGATCAAACCCATCAAGGCGGAGGTACGGCGCCGCCTGGGCTACCCGCACCCGACACGGGTACCAGCCGGGCTGCGGGCGCAGATGGCGATCGGGATCAGCCTGGACGAGATCGGCCGCGCCCGCGACTCCGACGTCGCCTACACCCGCAACATCTTCCCGTTGCTCGACCTGGGCTGGCGGCGAACCGACTGTCTCCGATACCTGGCCGACCACGGACTCGGCGACACCCCGAAGTCGTCCTGCGTGGGCTGCCCGTTCCACGACGACGGCTTCTGGGCCGACCTGCGAGCGAACAGCCCGACGGAGTGGGCCGACGCCGTCGCCTTCGACCACGCGATCCGCCACGGCTCCGCCAAGGCCAACGCCGACGGGCACCCACTACGCGGGCAGTTCTTCCTCCACCGGGCCCGAGTGCCGCTCGACGAGGTCCTCCTGCGCCCACGCCCACGACCGGCCGACGCCCCCGCCTGCGGGCCGTGGACCTGCCCGCACGACACGGCACCCGCCGCCGGGCATGGGGAGGTGGCGTGAACCGTGCACAGGCCGCCGCACCACGAGTCGGGTCGGTCTGCACCGGCTACGGAGGCCTCGACCTGGCCGTCGAGCTGGTGCTCGGCGGCCAACTCGCCTGGTACGCCGAAACCGACCGTCACGCCGCCACCCTCCTCGCCCACCACTGGCCCGGCATCCCCAACCTCGGCGACATCGCCGCCGTCGACTGGACCCACATCGAACCCGTCGACATCCTCACCGCCGGCTTCCCCTGCCAGGACATCAGCAACGCCGGCAAACGCGCCGGCATCACCGGCGCGCACTCCAGCGTCTGGAACCACGTCGCCACAGCCGTTCGCGTCCTACGACCGCACCTGCTCTTCGTGGAGAACGTCGCCGCCCTCCTACGCAGAGGACTCGACGTCGTCCACGCCGACCTGGCCGCGATCGGGTACGACACGAGCTGGCTATGCCTACGCGCATCCGACATCGGCGCCGCCCACCAACGCGACAGGCTGTTCCTGCTCGCCACCCCCACCCACCAGCCGGGAGAAGAAGAGCGTGCGGACGTTGCCGACGCCCTGCGCCCGTGACGGCAAGGGCCCCGGCCACCAGCACGGACTACCCGACCTGATCGAGCCCACCGGAACCCGCCACCACCTGCTGCCCACCCCGACCGCGGTGACATACGGGTCGAACAAGTCCCCCTCAGCCGGGGCGACCCGTCGCCCCGGACTCTCCGGCATCGCCGGACAGTTGCTGCCAACCCCGCGCGCCAGCGACACCGGCACCCCCGGCCGGCGCGCCGGCGCCGGATGGCGACCACCCCTGTCACAGGTGCTGCTACCCACCCCGAAGGCAACCGACGGCACCAAGGGCTGCCCAGGACAACGCGGCTCGCACGGGGACCTCACTCTGCCGTCGGCGGCGGTGCGCGTTCCGACCCGGACCCTGCCCACCCCGCGCGCCTCCGACGCGCGGGGACCAGGCCGACACGGCGACGGCGGTGCGGACCTGCGCACCACCATCGGCGGGTTGGGCCAGCCGGACGCCGTCCGGTGGGGCGTCTACGCCGAAGCGGTAGCCCGGTGGGAGCTGCTGCTCGGCCGGCCCGTGCCGGAGCCGACCCAACCCGGGCGGCACGGCAAACCGGTCCTGGCGCCGCCGTTCGTGGAATGGCTCATGGGACTCGACCAGCACTGGGTCACCGACCCGGCGCTCGAACTGCCGCGCACCGCCGCGCTGCGGGTCCTCGGCAACGGCGTCGTCCCGCAACAGGCAGCCGCCGCGTTACGGCTGCTGCTGTGCCCCAACCGGTGCAGGGCGCCAGCGTGCATGACCGTCCACCCGGATGCCTGATCGACCAAGCATCACCGGTTCGGCCCTGACGTCGAGTGGCGCGGACATAAGGACGTGGGGGCGGCTGCCGCCCCGCCCCCACGTCCGGTCTTCCTGACGGGTTGTTCAGCAGACCCGGTCGAGCGCCTGTCCGTTGGATCCGATCACGGCGTTGTTGAGGGTGAGGACGGCGCCGACGTCCACGCAGACCCAGGAGGGGGCGTAGAACTGCAGTCCGTAGCTCCAGCCGTAGTAGACGTCGGTGGTGCTGTCCGTGGCGTACTCCAGCGATCCGCCCGCCGGTGCGTGCACCCGTGGCCGCGTGATGATCTTGGTGGCGGCTGCGCCCGGGATGTAGTTGTTCACCCGTACCCAGTTGGTCTCGCACGCGGTGGAGTAGCGCAGCTCCATGACACCGTTGACCGTTCCGGTGGCCGGGTGGCGCAGCTCCTTGGACCAGATCGTGATCCCGGTGGCGGAACAGCCGGTCTGTGCCGGGTCGGTGTAGTCGTAGCCGCCGCCGGGCGGCGCGGCCTGGGTGGGTCCGGAGGTGCCCAGTACCAGCCCGACGGTGAGTGCCAGGATCGCCGCGATATTCAGTGCCCGCATGGTTCTCTCCCTTGCCGAATCTCTGGTTGTGGATGCTTGGCGCTCGGTCGGTGGGGTCACTCCCGTGGTCAATCCCGCAGGTAGAACCCGGTCCATCGGGGGGAGTACGGCCAAGGGCAACTGACGTGGGACGACCCGGTGGCGACGTTGACCCAGGGGCCCTGAGCAGTGGTCCACCAGCCGAACCACTCGCAGCCGGCCACCGCGCTGACACTGCCGGTGCCGGTCGCGCACCAGGCGGACACCACCCCGTCGGACCGCAGGGCCGAGCCGCAGTTGCCGGGGTAGGCGACGGCCGGAGCGGCGGACAGCGTGATGGTGGTGGCAACGGCGGCGGTACTCAGGGCCGCCGCCACAGCGCCTCGGACGATGCGTGTTCTCATCTCGGGGACTTCCTTCCCAGTTGGGAATTCGCGTGTCCGGATCCCGTCTTCTCAGCCGGACAACCGTTGGTCAGACACCAGAATTGGCCCGCCGGACCAGGGCGGAGAAGCCCCGGGTGGGATTCCGTACGAGGCCGTACACCCTGCTCAGCTCAGGTCTGGTGCCGACCGCCGGAACCTGTGGCCGACCGGCGACGTGTCTGAGCAGGGAGGTCTCGGTGTCCGAACCGTCCCCGCCCGTCGCTGATCAGATCCGCACCCGCCAGGACTTCGCCCGGGAGCTGACCCACCTGCGGGAGCGGGCCGGCCTCTCGGTACGCGATGTCGTGGCCGCCATCCCCCGGCAGTCGCGACGGCACGGGACGATCAGCGACTGGTTCGCCGGACGCGGCCTGCCCCAGCCGTCCTCCCACGCCCTCTTCGAGCAAGTGCTCCGTGCCTGCGCGGCCACCGACGACGACGTCGCACGATGGTTGGCCGCGCTACGGCGGGTCCGCCGGGCTCGGACGTCCCGCGCCACCCAAGAGCCGTACCGCGGATTGAACCGGTTCGACACCGAGCACGCCGGCTGGTTCTTCGGCCGGGAGCAGCTGACCACCCGGCTCGTCGAGCGGGTGCGCACCCTACGGCAGGCCGGCGGCGGCATCCTGCTGGTCACCGGAGCATCCGGGATCGGGAAATCGTCCCTGCTCCGAGCCGGGCTACTCGCGGCGATCCGCGAGCACAACGACAACAGCCCACTGATCGACACCGCCGTCCTGACGCCCGGGTCCCGTCCGTTGCGGGCATGGCAGGAACAACTCTCCGACCAGAACACCGCGACCGCTCCGGTGATCGTCGTCGACCAGTTCGAGGAGGTGTTCGCACCGGAGGTCGACCCCACGGAAGCGGACGCCTTCGTCGCGGCTCTCGTCACCGCGACGCAGCGGCCCACCGAGCCACCCACAGCAACGAAACCGACCATACGGCCCGGCCCCGTCGTCGTCCTGGGACTGCGGGCCGACTTCTACACCGACCTGCTCCGCATCCCGAGCCTGGCGGGAGTCGCCCAGGAACACCAGTTCACCGTCGGGCCGATGACCGCCGCCGAACTCCGCAAGGCGATCACCGAACCAGCCCGCAGAGCCGGCGTCGACGTCGAAGACGGCCTCGTCGACCTGCTCCTGAAAGAGATCGCGCCCCGATCCGGCCATCTGACGGCGGCCCACGATCCCGGTGCGCTGCCGCTGCTGTCGCACGCCCTACTGGCGACCTGGGAGGCCGGCGCGGGCCAACTCACCACCGAGCGGTACCGCGCGACAGGTGGTATCGACGGCGCGGTCGCCACGACCGCCAACGCCGTCTACACCACCCTGCACCCACGCCACCAGGAACTCGCCCGAACACTGTTCCTCCGCCTCGTGCACCTCGGCCAGGGCGCCGCCGACACCCGCCGACGGCTCCGCCGCACCTACCTCCTGCAGGGCGCCCCCACGGGCACGACGAGCGACGACATCGACGAGGTGATCGACCGCTTCGTAGACAGGCGCTTGCTGACCGTCGACGACGACACCGTCGAGATCAGCCACGAGGCGCTACTGACCGCCTGGCCCCAACTGCGCGGCTGGCTCACCACCGACCGAGCCGCCCTGCTCATCGGCCAGCAGGTCACCGACGCAGCGGAAACCTGGATCACTGAGAGCCGAGATCCGGCCCTGCTTCTACGCGGTAGCCGACTGATCGCGGGCCAACAGTGGCTAGCCGGGCACCCGGCGCCGCCAGCCCTACCGGCACGGTTCGTGCGAGCCAGCACCCGGCACGCCCGCCGCCAACTCCGCCGGCTCTACCAGACCGTCGCGGCACTGACAGTCCTCACCCTTGTCAGCACCCTCACCGGCGTGATCGCGGTCCGCCGTACGGGCGAGGCGCAGACCCTGCACCAACAAGTCGCCCACCAACGGGACGAGGCTCGTTCCCGCCTGGTCGCAGCTCGAGCCGACCAGCTTCGCGACAAGGACGTCTCACTGTCTCGGCAACTGGCCCTGGCCGCCTACCGGATCGCGCCGACCACCGAGGCCCGGTCGAGCCTCATCGGCTCAACGGCTACCCAACCAGCGATCAGAATGCTCACTGGCAAGAACCAGACCATGTACGCCGTCGCGTTCAGCCCGGACGGGCGACTGCTCGCCGCAGCCGTCGACACCACCATCCGACTCTGGGACGTGGCCAGCGGCCCCCGACCCGCGCCCCTGGGAGACCCGCTCACCGGCCTCACCAGTCCCGGTTACTCGGTCACCTTCAGCCCGGACGGCCGCACCCTGGCCGTCGGTAGCGGCGACCACCGGCTGCACCGCTGGGACATGACCACCCCGGCCAGCCCGGTCCGGTTACCGCCACTGGCCGACGCCGGGAACACCGTCTACTCGGTGGCCTACCGCCCAGACGGGCGACTGCTGGCCGCGGCCAGCGCTGACGGGACAACCCGCCTGTACGACACCACCGACCGCCACCACCCCACCCCGATCGGCGTCGGCCTGCCCTCGCCCTCCGGCGCGAAATCGCTGACCTTCCACCCCTCCGGCCACATCCTGGCCGTCGGCGACATCGACGGAACGATCCGTCTCTGGGACATCACACGCCCACAACGACCCCACCGGCTCAGCCGGCCCGCCGGGCCCTCCACCGAGGTCGGCCAGGTCACCTTCAGTCCCGACGGGCGAACACTGGCCGCCGGAAGCAGAGACTTCACCACCCACCTCTGGAACGTCAGCCAACCCGCACGTCCGACGCCCCTCGGGCCTGCGCTGACCGGGCCGAAGAGCTTCGTCAACGCCGTCGCATTCCACCCACACAGCAACCTGCTCGCCGTCGGCAGCTCCGACCCGGCCATCGGGGTGCAGATCCACGACCTGGCCACTCAACGGATCACCGCCACACTGCCCCACCCCGCACCAGTGACCGCCCTGCAGTTCAGCCCCGACGGCAGCGCCATAGTCACCAGCTCCAACGACGGCACGGCCCGACTCTGGCCGCTACCCGGCCCAGTGCTCGCCACACCAGGCGTGGTCAGCGCGACCCTGTTCAGCACCGACGGCAGGACCCTCGCCGTCGGCAGCACCTCAACCCAACTGTGGAACGTCGAACACCCCGACCGACCCACACCCGCCGGCCCCGCCCTGCCCAACCCCGACGGCTTCTCCGGCGCGCTCGCCTTCACCCCCGACAACCACACATTGGCCGTCTCCGCCCGCTCCGGCACGGTCCAACTGTGGGACATCTCCGACCCCACCCGACCAGCGCGCCACGGCCCCGCACTCCAAGCACACGACCAACTGGTGGAAGCCGTCGCCATCAGCCCCAACGGACGAACCCTCGCCACCGGCAGCCGTGACCACACCATCCGCCTCTGGGACATCACCCACCCGACCACACCGACACCCCTGGCCACGCTGCCCGGCTTCGGGAACTACGTATCGACCGTCGCGTTCAACCACGACGGCAGCCTGCTCGCCGGCGGAAGCATCGACCGATCGGTGCGCCTCTGGGACACCAGCCGACCTGACTCGCCAGTTCCACTCGGCGAGCCGCTGACCGCAGGCCACTACGTCTACACCGTCGCGTTCAGCCCCGACCGCCGAACCCTGGCGGTAGGCAGCGCCGACAGCTCCATCAGCCTGTACGACATCAGTCATCCCGAACAGCCCTCACCGGTCGGCGTACCACTGACCGGGCCCACCAACTACGTGTACACGCTGGCCTTCAACACAGAGGGAACGTCCCTGGCCGCTGCTGTCACCAACGCCGGAACCTGGCTGTGGGACCTCAAGGAC
The DNA here is from genome assembly GCF_015354745.1 of Micromonospora sp. S-DT3-3-22. Lineage (NCBI taxonomy): Bacteria > Bacillati > Actinomycetota > Actinomycetes > Micromonosporales > Micromonosporaceae > Micromonospora > Micromonospora sp. S-DT3-3-22. The sequence continues at coordinate 28,740 of NZ_JACGMO010000005.1, read as the reverse complement.
CGCAGCAGGCCCGCCGTGTTCGCGGTGCTGCCAACCCCCGGCGGCGGCATCTACACCGTCTCCTACCACCGCGACGGCAACACCCTCAGCGGCGGAGGCACCGGCAACACCGTCTGGATCTGGAACACCAACCTGAGTGTGATCCCCGAACAGCTCTGCGCCACCGTAGGCAACGCCATCACCCCCACCGAATGGGCGACCTACGTTCCCGGCGTGCCCTACCAACCGCCATGCCCCGACCAATAGCGCTCACCACTCCTCACCCAACCTCCCGGGGCCTTATCCCACCCTCCGACAGCGGTGCAGGTTGCCGCCTCGACGCCAGCCAGGGTCGCTTCGACCTCGCCGCCATCGGATACCGGGGCGCCCGGCGCCGCAGAGATCACCCGTCAAGAACGTCGGCCCAACGACACGTCATCGCCTACCAGGACCCGGCCAGGCTTCAAGCCCAGGCCACTGCGCCTGGGTCAGCAGGCCCCCCGACTCCAGACGGCGGATGACTCCACTCTGCGCGGCCGCGTCCAGTGTCTCTGGCAGGTTCTCGAACGAGGCGGGCAGGACATCCAGCAGGGAAAAGATCTGCTGGCCGTCTCGCATCGTCAGCAACAGCATGCACCGCCAATGCGGCGAGACTTCCGGGCGGTGTGGGGCCCTGTGCACCAGCACCGGCCGCAGAAAATGCACCGCCCCGGGATCGGCGAACTCCATCAGCCATCCGACACCGTGATTGCGGTTCAACCCGCACTCGATCGCCTCCGCGTCGAGCCGGATCAACTCCGACGTGTCGACCGCCTTGACCACACGGGGAACACCTGAACTCACCGCACGAGTCTCCCCTCAGACGAGGCAGCCCACATAGCCGCCAGTCGGCCGCTTCACCAATAGCGGCACCCTCTACTAGAGAAGGACCAAATCCCTTGGACAGCACGGCTAGCACTGCCGCAGAGCACCCGCAGGTATGGACCATCGAACGCATCCGGGCGCTCGGAGCGGTCACCGACGTCGGGACCGTCGGCGAGATCTTCGGCATGTCCCGCAGCAGCGCCTACGAGCTGGCGCGCCGCGACCGGCTACCGGTGCCGGTGTTGCGGGTCGGATCCCGCTACCGCGTGTCCGTCACCGCGATCCTGACCGCCCTCGGCGTCCCCAGCGACCCCCCGCCCGCGACTTGATCACCCGGCCGCGACGAGCGGTGATCACCACCCACGGAACCCCGACAATCCGATGCCCGTCAGCGGGCGTCGGCGAGGAGTGAACTCGTCATGGCAGACGGATCCATCACCAAACGCTGCGGTTGCCGACAGGACGGCAGACGCCTCGGTGCCAGGTGCCCCAAGCTCCGCCGCGGCAACGGCTGGAACCCCCACCACGGCACCTGGCGCTACCAGCTTGAACTCCCCCTCGACGCCGGCAACGGCCGACGGCAGTTGCGTCGCACCGGATTCGACACCCGCGAGGCCGCCGCCACCGAACGTGACCACGCCCGCGCGCTGCTCGACCTCGCCGGCCGCGACGAGATCCAGCGTCGGCGCATCGCCGACCTGCTGCAGGCATGCAAACCCCAGCAGCCGCTGCCCGACCGCGACCACGTCGCCCGCCGCATCCGCGCCGACGTGCCCGCCGACACCCGGCTCACCCTCGGTGAGTACCTCGCCGAATGGATCACCAACCGGGTCAGGCTCGCGCCCGCGACCCGCCGCAGCTACCACGACCACATCACCAGGTACTGGACCCCTCACCTGGGGCAGGTCGCGCTGCAGGAACTGACCGCCGCGCACATCGAGTCGGTGTTCGCGACGATCGAAGCCCGCAACGACGAGATCCGCGCCGCGAAAGCCAGCCCGGTGAAGGAGATCCGCGACGCCGTCAAGGGGGTCCGGACGGTCGGTGCCGCCAGCCAGCAGCGGATCCTCGCGACCCTGCGCAAGGCCCTCAACGACGCCCGCCGCCTGTACCACCACAAATTGGTCGACCACAATCCCGCCGAGTCCGTCGAGCTCGCGCCCGGTAGGCCGCCGAGGCCCCGGCTGTGGACCGACGCGGCGGTCAACCGGTGGCGTCACACCCGACTGCGTCCCAGTCCGGTCATGGTTTGGACGCCCGCCCAGGCCGGCCGGTTTCTCGACTTCGCCGAGGCCGAGGACCCCGAGCTGTACGCCCTGTTCGACGTGGCGATCCACCGTGGCCCGCGCAGGGGCGAGCTGTGCGGCCTGCACGACTACGACGTCGACCTGCAAGCCGCCGCGATCACCATCACCGGCCAGCGCACCAGCGTCGGCTACCAGGTGATCGAGAAGGAAGTGAAGTCGGCAGCCGGCGACCGGGTCGTCGACCTCGGCGACGAGACCGTCACCAGCCTGCGCCGGTACCTCGCCCGCAGGGCGGCGTGGAAGCTCGCCGCCGGCGACGCCTGGGCCGACAGCGGCATCTTCTTCGTCCGGCAACGCGACGGCCAACCCTGGCACCCGGAGACCGTCACCGGACGCTTCGACCGGCTCGTCCAACGCAGCGGCCTGCCACCCGTGCGGTTCCACGACCTCAGGCACATCGCCGCGACCCTGATGCTCGCCGCCGGGGCCAGCATCAAGGAGATCCAGGACACCCTCGGCCACTCGTCCTACAAGATGACCGCCGACATCTACACCTCCGTCCTCGCGGAACTGAAGAGGACGACCGCGCAGGCCACGATCAGGCTCGTCCCTCGACGGAACCGGGCAGACGCCGCGTAGAGCTCACGGACGGGTGGCGCACACACAGAACATCTGCGTGGCCGTGTGCGGTGATGCTTGCGAGAGGAGACGATTGGGCTGAGGAGGCGCTGACGCTGGGGACGACCCGGCCGTGTGCCAGGGTGTGGATCATCCAGCGTCGCGCCCCCATGTTCCGCTGTCGTCGCTGGGCAAAGGATGGCTCCGGGTCCGACGACCTCTCGCGCGGTTGCGGGCGCGTCGAGACACCGATGCGGCCGGTCGGGTCATAGGGTGCGACGACGTGACGGGCATCAACACGATCCAGACGACAGGTATGACTGCGCCATCCACGTACGAGGTGGAGGTCAAGTACCGGATCAGTGATCTCGCCGCAGTGGAAGCGGCCCTCGCTGTGCATGGTGTTGTCCTGTCGGCCCCGGTCATCCAGGACGATCAGGCGTACGCGCGGGTCGGTTGGGAGTACGGCCAGTCGAAGATCGGGATGCCGTTCGCCCGCCTACGTACCGAGCGGGGACGTCATCTGCTGACGGTCAAGACGCCCATGGCCAACGAGTTGTCGTGTGTCGAGCATGAGACCGAGGTGGCGGATCGGGCGCAGATGGACGCCGCGATCCAGCAGATGGGCTTCTACCCGACGGTGCGTATCCGCAAGGCCCGCCGCACGGCGATGCTCGGGCTGATGTCGTTGTGTGTCGACGAGGTGGACGGCATCGGGGCGTTCCTGGAGATCGAGCGGATGGTCAGCCACGGTGAGGAGGGTGAGCGACTCCAGGCCGAACTCGACCGGTTCGCTCTCACGTTGGGCGTGTCTCTGGAGCGGGCCACCGACACCTACGACTCGCTGATTCGTGCCGCGCGGACGAGGGTCTAGGTTGCGTGCCGAAAACGAAGGCCGACATCCTCCTGCCGGGGACTGGAGGGAACAGTTGCTTCTGCCGTACACGGCGCTAACGCGGACCGATCCCACGCCGCTTCGAACCCGTCACGACTGATCTCCATCCGTACGTATCGCGGGTCGCGGAGGTCGCGCGGTGGGTTGAGCAGGTCATCGGCCAGGCGGAACGCGCCCTCGGGGGACACCTCCACCTCCCGCAGGCGACGCCCGTCGGGGCCGACCTCCACGAGGAAGACGGCACCGTCCTCGTCGTCGCGCAGGTACACCCGCTCCCGCCCGGCGAGCACCCCGTACCCGGGCAGTGACCGGTGCGCTGCGCGCTGGTCCCACAGGTCCGCCAGGGATGTCCCCGACAGCGCGTCCAGGTGCAGCTCCTCCTCCGCGTAGGGGCCCATCTGGCGAATGCTCGCCTCGTCGGTGATCACCTCGACCTCGGCGACGTTGTCCACTATCTCCTCGGCAGAAGCGGCCCACACCCACCACCACAGGCCACCCATGCCGTAGTCATGGCACACCAAATACCGCTTCCTCACCGCATCCACCGGGCGAGGGTGCCACACAGCGCGGCGGAGCGATCCGACCAGCGCCCGGGTCATGTCAGGCTGGCCTGGCACCGTCGCAGGTCAGAGGACCCTCGCCCGCACCTCACCGTGAGGCTGCGCGGACGCCCCACGTCGTCCCGTCTCCAGCACGGTTAGAACAGGGTCGCCGGCGCGGCCGTCGACGGCACCGGGCGTGTGTCGAGCGTGGGGGTCGCCAGGTCCAGGTCGAGGCTGACGGCGGCGTGGTCGGTGAGGCGCTGCTCGCGGGGCTCCTGCAGGTAGCTGCCGCCATGTAGCCGGTCGCGTAACGCGGTGCCGACGTGGAGGTAGTCGAAGCGGTAGCCGTTGCCGGACCGGCCGAACCAACTGTGTGGCTGCGCGGTGGGGGCGAGATGCTGATGGGCGTCGGTGAGCCCGGCGGCGGTCAGCGCGTCGAACAGCTCGTACTCGAACGGCAGCCACACCCCCGGGTAGGGGGGCTGGTGGTCGCGGGGGATGACGTTGTAGTCCCCGCCGAGCACCAGGTGCGCCCGTTCGCTGGCGGTCAGGCCACCGATCGCGGTGACGAGGGTGGTGACGAAGGCCCGCTTGCGTTCGACCTTGGCCGGGGCGCGGTCGCTGGACGGCACGTACACGCCGAGGACGGTGACCGGCGGGTCGGTGTGGACGGTGGCGGCGACGGCCCGGCCGGGGATGCTCAGTGCGGCGGTGATGTCCGGACGGACGGTCAGCGGAACCCGACTGATCATGGCGGTGCCGCGGTCACCGGGCAGGGGCGGATGGTGAACCTGGCAGCCGGCGCGGCGGAAGCAGTCGAGCAGGTGGGCGGTGCCGTCGCCGCTGCTGGTCTCGGTCAGCAGGAGGATCTGCTCGGGGCGGCCGGCGAGCCAGGCGAGCAGGGCGTCGGCGCGCCGACGGGAGGTCGCCTGGATGTTCAGCGTCAGGATCGATAACACGGCGTCGAGTCTTCACGCCCTAGGGCGGCGGGCGAGCAACGGGGCCAGCGTGTCGAGGATGGCGTCCACGACGTGGTCCGGGTCGCGGCGGCGGCAGTCGATCCACGCCTGGTGCCACAGGTGGCCGTTGAGGAAGTCGAACGCCTCCCGGTAGAGCCGCAGCTCGCGTTCGGGTGTGCCGGTGGCCTCCAGCCGGGTCAGCTGGCGGCGCGCGGCGAGGCGGGTGGCGATGACCTGCGGGTCGTCGACCAGGTACAGGGAGATGGCGGGCGGCAGGACGTACCGGTTGTAGCTCCAGATCTCGCCCAGGTCGACCGCGTCGAGGCGCTGCAGCACCAGCGATGACTGGACGTACCGGTCGCTGACGACGATGGTGCCGGCGTCGAGCGCGGGGATGATCTCGTCCTCGATGTGGGTGGTGCGGTCGGCGGCGAGCGCGAGCGCGAGTGCCCGGCCGTGGAGGATGGCCTCGGCCTCACGCAGCAGGTTCCCCAGGGGTGTCCGGGTGGGTTCGGTCGTCAGGTGCACGGGCCCGCCGGTGTGGTGGCGTAGCCGCTCGGCCAGCAGTCCCGCGACGGTGGTCTTACCGACGCCGTTGGGTCCCTCGATCACGACGAACATGGCATCAGGATGCGGCGGGTGTGATCGGGATCAGCGGGAGGCGGATCGCCTCGGGCGGGCACTGCGCGGTGTCGGGTGCGCCGATGCGCTGCCCGTCGGCGATCACCGCGGCGGGGCATCCCTTGCCGCAGGAGTCGTTCACCGCGCACGCTCCGCAGGTCGTGTTGGCGCCGACCTGGTAGCGGTCGTGGAAGCGGTACCGGTCGAGGGCGTCGGCGATCTCCCCGTCGAGGATGTTGCCGATCAGGAACTCGCGGTCGGCGTGCCGGGACTGGGGTGTGCGGGCGGCGAAGACGAGGTAGGGGCAGACGGCGGTGGCGCCGTCGGCGAAGACGTAGATCAGGGTGCCGGCGTCGCAGCCGGACAACGGCCGGGTGTCGTTGGGGAACCGGATCGGCACCAGCTCGACGCGGTCGGCCAGGGGCGCGGTGGCGGCGGCGATGGCCCGCATCGTCTGTTCCGGGGCGGCGAGCCGCCCGTGGGACTTCACGCCCCGCCCGAAGCTCGACAGGGGGTTCATCAGCACGTACGCCGCGCCCAGGTCGGCGGCGAACGCGCACAGCTCGGCGAACTCCTGCGGGCGGGTGAGCACGTTCGGCGTCGACAGGATCCCGTGCAGCAGACCCGCCTGGGCGAACCGTCGCGTGGTCTCCCGGGTGACGGCGAAGGAGTCGCGGTTGCCCCGGAACCGGCCGTGCGAGGCGGGCCGGAACCCGTCGAAGCTGACGTTGACCCGCACGTTACCCAGCTCGGCGAGGGCGCTGATCTGTTCGTCGCTGGTCAGGGTGGCGTTCGTGCAGATCTTGACGGGGAGGTCCATCCGCGCCGCCGCGGCGCAGATCTGCAGCAGGTGCGGGTGCGCGAACGGCTCGCCGCCGGTCAACGTCAACCGGGTCACCCGGGCCCGCCGCAACCGGGGCAGCACGACGGCGACCATGTCGTCGACGGCGATATCAGCGCCGACCTGGGTGGAGGACACGAAGCAGTGGGCGCAGTGCAGGTTGCACCGCTGCGTGATCTGCACCAACGCCTTGCGCTCGCCGTCATCGACCGATGTGCGGAAGTAGCAGGAGCTGGCGTGGGTATCGATGACCAGCGGTTTGCTCATGGGTCCCCCCAGCGCCGGGCCGCTCGCAGGAGCCGTCGAAACACCCCTCCTGCCTCACGGGACTTCCTCCTCCAGTAATCCGGCATCCGCTCGTGTCGAACACCCTCGACGCTGATATCCGACACTGGCCTACACGTCACGCCGCCCCTCGTGGCCGACGACCCCGGTCCGCGGCACCGCGCCCCCACTGGAAGTGGCGGCCGGGGTAGCGGAAGGGCGAGGTGGTAGGCGTGGGCGCTGGTCCTTACACGGCGAGGCGCGCCGGAGACCGGCGTTGATTTCTCACGTCGACGGTGGTCGACATCCCCAGGCCGATCGAGACTGACCGCGGCGGGACCGAGCACCACCTTCGCCACGAACCCCCACCAGGCGCGGCCTGGACAGTCACGGCCGAAACCGGCCGGGTTCCCACCGGTGGTGGAACCGCTGACACACCTTATTCCTGATTCACGGAGGCAGAGTGCTACTCGATGCGTCGGCCGGAGGCCCGCCCGGGGCTGGTTCACCCGCTCGCCTGGCATGGGTGTGTGTGGCACTGGCCGCCGTGGTGGCGGCGTTGGTCCTGGGGACGGCGGCATGGGTGCTCGCCCTGTCACCGGGCCCCATTCCGACGGTGTCCGGGTTGGCGCTGGTGGGAGCGGCGGCGCTTAGCGGGGTGGTCACCGCCGGCGGGGCCGTCTACGTTCGTCGACTCACCCGCCTGATGGTGACTGCCTCACCTGCCGACGGCCAGAGGGTGGTGGGACAGCAGGAGGTGTACGTCGGCCTGGCCCGCCGGCTGCAGGGCCTCGTGCACCGCGAGATTCAGCTGCTGGATGTCCTGGAGGCGCAGGTCGAGGACCCCGACCTGCTCAAGGGCCTGTTCCAGGTCGACCACCTCGCCACCCGCATCCGCCGCTATGCGGAGAACCTCGCCGTGGTCGGCGGGGCGGTGCCACGGCGGCAGTGGAGCCGGCCGCTGCCGCTGGTGGAGGTGCTGCGCTCGGCCATCGCCGAGGTGGAGCAGTACGCGCGGGTGCGGGTGGTGCCACCGGTCGAGGGAACCCTGCGTGGTCACGCCGGCGCCGACGTGGTGCACCTGCTGGCCGAGCTGATCGAGAACGCGACCACGTTCGCGCCCCCGCACACCGAGGTGACGGTACGGGCCCGGCGGGTAGCCGTCGGCGTCGCGGTCGAGGTCGACGACCGCGGCCTGGGCATGACACACCTGGAGCAGGACAGGGTGAACACCCTGCTGGCCGATCCCCACCGGGTGGAGGTCGGCGACCTGCTCCGCGACGGTCGTATCGGAGCGTGGGTGGTCTCGGCGCTGGCCCGCCGGCACGGCATCACCACCAAGATCCAGAACAACGTGTATGGCGGGACGCAGGCGGTGGTGATCCTCCCGACGGCCCTGCTCGGCGACCGGCAGACCGACCCACCACCGGCCGTGGACACGGCCCGCGTACCCGCACGGGGCGAACCACCACCCGCGGCCGGGTTTCCCCCGTCGACAGGGGTCCCCACCGCGCCGACCGGTCCGCGGCATTCTCCGCCGGTACCGCCACCGGCGGGGACACCCAGCCGGCACCGCGACGTGCCACCACCGGCCCGTGACGGCACACCCGGGCAGGCCGGCGGGGCACAGCCCGTGCTGCCTCGCCGTACCCGCCAGGCGCATCTGGCGGCCCCGCTGCGGCAGGCCCGCCCGCCGTCGGCGAACCAACCGTCGGGCACCCACAACCCGACCCTCATAGCCGACTTCCTCCACGGCGCCGCCTCCTCCGGACCACCCGCAGCGGGTGCGGGCGTCAACCACCGACCTGTGTGACAAGGAGCCCGTCTGTGACTACCACGAAGCTGTCATCCCCGGAACTGGCCTGGCTGCTGGCCGGCCTGGTGGACCGGGTGCCGCACACCCGCAGCGCGTTGCTGCTGTCCTCCGACGGGCTGCCCCGGGCCGCCCACGGCCTCGCCGATGACGCCGCCGACCACCTGGCGGCGATCGCCTCCGGGCTGTTCTCCCTGGCCCGCAGCGTGGGGGAGCGGTTCGACGCGGGCGGCGGCGTACGGCAGGTCGTGGCCGAACTCGACGAGACACTGCTGTTCGTCACCGCCGCCGGCGACGGCGCCGTGCTGGCGGTCCTGGCCGACCGGCAGGCCGACGCCGGTGTCCTCGGCTACGAGATGTCCCAGATGGTCAAGAGCGTCCGCCCGTACCTGGCGACACCCGTCCGCGACGTCGGCATCCCCGCCCCCGCCGCCCCGTGATGTCCGGCACGCACCAGGAGACGTGGGTCGACGACGCGGCGGGACGCCTGGTGCGCCCCTACACCGTCAGCGCGGGACGGACCCGACCCACCACGACGATGGACCTGCTGTCGTGGGTCGTCGCCACCGGCGTACGACCCCGGGCCCGGCTGGAACCCGACCACGACGTGGCGCTGCGGCTGTGCGGGGCGGCGACCACCGTCGCGGAGATCGCCGCCCGGATGAGGCTGCCGGCGGCGGTCACGAAGGTGGTGCTGTCGGACCTGGTGGCCGTCGGCGCGGTCCGGACCCGCCCACCCCACCCGGTCGCCGACCCGACCGACCGATCGATCCTGGAGAGGCTCCTTGCCGGCCTGCAACAGCGACTCTGACCACATCCCACACGCGTTCAAGATCCTCATCGCGGGTGGGTTCGGCGCCGGGAAGACCACCTTCATCACCGCCACCAGCGAGATCCCGCCGCTGTGCACCGAGGAGCTGATCACCGCCGCCAGCGTCGGCACCGACGACCTCACCGGGGTGCAGACGAAGACGACCACCACGGTGGCCCTGGACTTCGGCCGCATCACCATCGACCCCGACACCGTTCTGTACCTGTTCGGCACACCCGGACAGGACCGGTTCTGGTTCCTGTGGGACGAGCTGAGCCACGGCGCGCTCGGCGCGGTGGTCCTGGTCGACACCCGCCGCCTGCCGGACTGCTTCGCCGCCGTGGACTTCTTCGAATCCCGCTGTATCCGGTTCCTGATCGCCGTCAACGAGTTCGACGGCGCCTATCGCCACGACCCCGCAGAGGTTCGCGCCGCCCTGGGCCTACGACCCGACGTGCCGGTCGTGACCTGCGACGCCCGCCACCCCCGGTCCGCGACCGCCGTCCTGGCGACGTTGGTCCGCACCCTGCTCACCCCGACCTCCACCAGCACTCACCTCACCCCGGCAGGCAGCCCGACATGACCCACGACGGTTTCGTATCCGCACCCCTCACCCCACCCGACCCGCAGGCGCCACAACGCCTCCAACGCCTACGCGCCCTCGGCCTCGGCCGACCGGACCGGGAGTTCGACGACTTCGCCCGCGACCTCGCCGCCATCACCGGCACACCCTGGGCGATGGTCAACTTCCTCGACGACGGCGGCCAGTTCTTCGCCGGCCTCTACACCGGCAACACCACCCCACCCGGCGTGACGACACCGGCCGGCACCCGGGAGCCCGGCCGGTGGATGCCCCGGGACCAGGGATTCTGCCCCCACGTCGTCCACCGACGCCGCGCGCTGGTCCTCGACGACGTCTGCGCCTACCCACGCTTCGCCGGCAACCCCGTCGTCGACCAGCTCGGCATCCGCACCTACATGGGCGCCCCCCTGATCGACGCCACCGGCGTCACCCTGGGCACCGTCTGCGTCGTCGGCCCCGAACCCCGCACCTGGGGCCAGGAAGGCCTCACCACCATCAAGACCTGGGCGGCCACCCTCGCCGCCCGCATCCAGCAGCGCCAACCCGGCAGGTGACCGGACGCCGGTCCATCCGGCGGCCCCGGACCGGCCGCAACCACCGGGTGGACCTGGCCGCCCCGCGTCGGGCGAACCCCACCCCAGCGACAGCCGGGCCGGCATCCCACCCCCGCCCCGCGACACCACCGATGCACACCGCGGCGACTCCCGAGGAGAGCGGCAGATGGTCGACGGCTACCACCTCACCCCCCACCACACCCGACTCCGGCACACGGTCCGGGCGTTCGCCGAAACCGAGATCCGACCCCACCTCCCGCACCTGGAGACGGCCCGGACCGTCGCGCACGACCTGTCCCGACACATCGCCCGCCAAGGATGGCTCGGCGCCACGATCGACCCCACCTACGGAGGCCTCGGACTCGGCCACCTCGCCAAGACACTCATCATCGAGGAACTGTCCCGGGTCTGCGCCGCCATGGGCGCCATGCTCCAGGCATCCCACCTCGGCACCGCGAAGATCATCCACTTCGGCAACGACACACAGAAACGAACCTGGCTACCCGCCATCGCCACCGGCGACTGCCTGCCCACCATCGCCGTCACCGAACCCGGCTCCGGCAGCCACGTCCTCGGCATGACCACCACCGCCACACCCGACGGCGACGACTACCTCATCACCGGCACGAAGACCTTCGTCGGCAACAGCCACATCGCCGACCTCCACGGCGTCGTCGCCCGCACCGGCCCCGGCACCCGCGGACTGACCGCCTTCCTCATCGAAGCCGACCGGCCCGGTGTGCACCTCACCCCACACCAGCCCAGCATGGGCCTGCACGGCTTCAGCTTCGGCGAGATCACCTTCGACAACTGCCGCATCCCCGCGACGAACCGGCTCGGCGCCGAAGGCGACGGCCTCGACATCGCCTACTCCTCCAGCGTCCTGTACGGCAGACCCAACCTCACCGCCGTCGCCCTCGGCATCCACCAGGCCATCCTCGACACCACCACCGCCTACGCGACCAACCAACACCGCTACGGCAAACCCCTGGCCGACCTACCCACCACCAGACACCGCATCGGCGCCATGCAGTCCCGGCTGATGACCGCCCGCCTGACCGCCTACCACGCCGTACACCTTCTCGACAGCGGGCAACCCTGCGACGCCGAACTCATCAACGCCAAACTGATCAACGCCGAGCACGCCATCGACTCCGCCCGCACCGCCATGGAGATCCACGCCGCACACGGCCTCCACCCCACCCAATCACCCATCGAACGCTACTTCCGCGACACCCTGCACATCGCCGCCCCCGCCGGCACCTCCGACATCCAACTCCTCCGACTGGCAGAACACGCCCTCGGCACCACCCGACAACCCTGGTCAACCCGCTTCCACTCAACCGCCCCAAAGCGAAGACGAAACCGAGGCGAGGGGACGCCCACACAACGGGCAGGCACGAGCGCAACGGGATCCCCCGCATGCTGACCCGCACCCGCACCCGCACCCGCACCCGCATCGGCGGCCCGCCCACCGACATCCGAACCCGCACCGGCGCGTTGCTGCTCACCGCGTCACTTCTTCTCACCGCCTGCGCCGGACCCTCCGCCAGCGTGAACCCCGACCCACCGCCCCCGACAACACCCCCGAACAGCGCACCACCGGTCCCCGCCGGACCGGTCCTGAACCGCCTCGCCGACACGCTCGCCGACGCGCCTGCCGACAACACCCGTGGCCCCTACCAGTACATCGAGCGCCGCACCTGGTACCGGCGGATCATCGGGTCACCCGGCCCGGCCGGATGGCCTGAACGGGTCAGCGTCGACCAGCTGTGGCGCACCGACGACGCGGCCGACGGTCGGCTGGTCAGCGTGGACGTCAGCGGCGGAACGTGTACCCCCGACGGCGGAAGCGGCACCTGGACCGGCCAGACCGGCGACCGCTTCGACCAGCCGCCACCGAGCCAACCATCCGCCCTACGCACCCACCTGCTCATCACGGCTGGTCCCGGCGAGAACCATCCCCAGCACGTCGTCGGCGGCATCGCGATGCTCTACGAACGCCACGCGCCCACCCGCCCCGTCCGGGCCGCGGTCCTGCGGCTCCTCGCCGAGCAACCCGGCCTTCTAGCGCAGACCGGCGTCACCGACCGCATCGGGCGTCCTGGCATCGACGTGATCCTCCCGTACACCAGCCGCTCCGGTGTGCCGAGACACGACATCCTCACCATCGACGAGCACAGTGGCGCGCTCCTCGCCGCCTACAGCGCCATCACCGGCCCCATCCCACCGCAGGACCCACGCCTGGGACCCGACTACCCAGCGACGATCATCGCCGACGCCGCCGGCTACCGGCTCTACGTCGACAGCCGCCGCACCCCGAACACCCATACACCGGCGGCCGGCTGCCAGCATCCCACCCTCCGGACGGGCGCAGGGCAACGCCTCGCCGCCGTGAGCGGTGACGAGACCCACGCGGATCCTCAGCCTTCTGGCGGCTCCTTACCTCCGGATCAGGGCGTCGACCCGGCCGCGCCGGGACGGCGCAGCCCCCGCACGCGACCCCGAAGGAGGACACGAAGGTGAGCGATCCACGACCGGTCAGGACCCTGCAGCCCGGCGTTACGCCCGCCCCCGCAGGGCAATCGCGCCAGTCCCGCCCTCCACCACCGCCGAAGGGGCCCACCCATGACGCGCCTGCTGATCGCGACCTACAACTACGAGGCGGGCGGCTACCGCGACGGCATCTTCAACATGCGGCCCCTGCAACAGACGTTCGCCGCCCTCGACACTCCGCCCGCGATCATCCTGTTCTGCGAGGCCAAGCACTACCGACGCAACCAACACGCAGGGCTACGCCTGGCGGAGAAAGCCCTCACCGACGCCCTCCACGCCCCCTACACCGGGCTCCTCGGCACCAGCCAACACGGACCCATCCCACCGGCCATCTTCTACAACACCCGCCTCGTCACCCACCTGGACTGGCCCGGCGACGACCCCCACGACCCCGACGTCTTCCCCGACAAACGCAACGTCGGCCGCTTCCGGGCCAAGGCCAACGGGGCCGAGTTCGGCGCCTGGGTCGCCCACTTCAACTCCCGCAGCGGAGCCGCCCGCCTGGAAGAAGCGAAACTTCTCGACCGCTACGGCACTGACCCGCTCCCGTTCATCGGCGGCGGCGACCTCAACTCGACCGCCAGCGGCGGACACTTCCCCCAACGGGACTGGCAGGCCGCAAACCATCACATCCGTACCCATAAGGGCGCATGGATCGATGACGGGACATCCGAAGGACGCTGGGGGGCCGACACCGCCGCCCTCGACCACCTCATCGGCCGATGGGACCCCACCAGCAACCGCCGACTTAACGGTGCCGGCTACCACGCCGTCGCCGAGCTCGCCTGGCTGGCCAACCCTGACACCGCCATCGCACCCACCGTCATCGACAAACCCGGTGAAGGCGGCCCCGACCTCCTCGACTACCTCCTGGTCAACAACACCATGCGCCCACACGTCATCCCCAGCAGCTACCACGTCCACATCCCCGACGGGCCACCATTCCCGTCCGACCACCACCTCGTCACCGCCGAGATCGACATCTGAGGCGCCGGGACCACGGGAACGACCACCACACGCTCCAAGCGGCGAAACACGACACCTCGCGGTCGCGACACGAGCAGCTCAGCGACAAAGGGTAGGCGGGACGCAGCCCGACAGCCTGTCCATACTCCAGGACCTGTTCTGGCAAGGGCTGAGCTCGCTCACCAGACCATGAACCGCGATCCGACAGTGACGTCCACCCTGGCGCCACCAGCCCGCAGCCTGCGGGACCACCCACCCCGGTGTCCACACGCCCGATCGCCCGGACAGCGCCAACGCCGCATCAACCCCCGACTCCCCAGCCTGTCGAGGACCAACCTCCTGTGGCCAAGCCCCGCAAGTACACCTCCGACGTCATCGCCGACGCAGTACGAAGGGTCGAAGCCGCCCGCGCGACGGGACGACGCGGCCCGATCAGCACCGTCGCCCGGGAACTCCACCTCGACCGCCGCCTCCTCCAAACCTGGGTCACCAACGCCCGCGCCGACGCCGCGCACCTGCTCGCCCCGCTCCTACAAGGCGAGGCGGCGATCCGCTGGGCCGACTACGCCCACCGCAGCCTCACCCACCTCCACGGCCCCACCCACCCGCACACCCTCGCCGCCGCCCACACCCACGCCACCGCCCACCGCCCACCGCCAAGCAGGCCACCACCAGCGCGCCTACCACCTCCTGCGGGAACTCGCCGACCACCTGGCCGCCACCACCGGACCCGACGCGCACCCCACCCTCGCCGTCCGCGCCACCACCGCCCTCGTCCTACACGACCTCGGCCACCACCACGCCGCCCACACCCTCCTCGCCGACACCATCGACCGCCACCACCGCGCCCACCCCCGGCATCCCGCCACCGCCCGCATGACCGCACACCTCAACCAGCTACGACAGCGCCACTCCACCCACCACGACAACAGCAGCCCAGGACCAGCAGTGAACCTCCCGGTGGTGCAGGCGTGACCGCCCCGGACACGGCCGCGAGCGGCATGAAGGCGGACGGACAGCGACCCGACACTCCCCGCGACCACCAAAGGCATCTACTGCCGGCGGACGCCTTGCCGCCGCTGCGCGGATATCAACAGGAAGCGGTCGAGGCGATCGTCCAGGGTGCCGCCCGCGACGGCAGGGGACAGGTCATCGCCGCCTGCGGGACCGGAAAGACACTGATCGCCGCACACGCGGCAGTACGGTGCTGCCCACGAGGGTTGGTGGTGATCGTGTGTCCGTCACTGGCCCTGGTCGGTCAGACCCTGCGGGTGTGGCGGCCCCTCGGCGCCTACACGGCGGCGGTGTGCAGCGACGACTCCGTCGCCGACGTCGCCGGCCACACCGACCCGACGAACTGCCCGGTACTGGCCGACCCCGACGAGATCACCGCATGGCTCCACCACGCCCCACCCGGGCGGATGCGGCTGCTCGCGGTCACCAACACCTCCGCCGACCGCGTCGGCACAGCACTCCTGGCCGCCGGTATGACCGCCGACCTGCTGATCATCGACGAAGCACACCGCACCGCCGGCCCCACGGGCAAGACGTTCGCCCGCGTCCACGACGACACCCACCTGCCCGCCACCATCCGGGTGAACATGACCGCCACACCCCGCATCATCACCACCCACCACCGCAAGGGACAGCCGCACGAGGTGCTGTCGATGGACGACCCGAGCGTGTTCGGACCCGTATGGCACCGGTACCCGTTCGGCCAGGCCATCACCGACGGCTGGCTCGACGACTTCCGCATCGTCGTCATCGGCATCCGCACCCACGACGCCTTACAGGTGCTTCAAGACGTGAACGACGACCGCGTCACCGCCATCGGCGAAGCCCCACTACGCACCGCCGTCGTCCAAACCGCCCTCCTGCGCGCCGCCGCCGAGTTCGGACTCCGCCGGGTCCTCGTCTTCACCCCACGCGTCGCCGACAGCAGAGAATTCGCCGCCACCCTCGCCCGAACAGCAGCCCGCCTACCCGCGGCCGAACAGCCGAAAGGCCGGCTGACCACCGGCCACGTCGACGGCCAGCAGAACCTACGCCAACGACAGATCCACCTCGACCGCCTCGCCGAACCCCCCGACGACGGATGGACCGTCATCTCCTCCGCCCGCGCCCTCACCGAAGGCATCGACGTCCCCGCCGTCGACGCCGTCGTCCTCACCCGACCCATGCGCTCCACCGTCCAGACCGTCCAAACCGTCGGACGAGCCCTACGCCGCAACCCCCGAGGCACCGGCATCGCCACCATCCTCGTCCCCCTGCTACTCCCCGACGACCCCCACCGGCTACCCCATGCCGACGACGAATGGATGGCCGCCCTGCAGGTGCTGTGGGCGATGTGCGCCCACGACGACGCCCTCGCCACCGACCTCGACACCCGCCACCACCACGCCCGCACCGGTAGTCGACACCCACAACTACCCGAACGGGTCCTCCTGCGCATGCCCGACGGCTACCTCACCGACAGCCTCCTGCGGGACATCACCATCCGCATCCTCGACCACGCCACCACCGGCAGAGCACCCACCCACCCCACCGAAAGCTGGATCGCAGGTATCACCGCCGACCACGCCTTCCGACACCGCGAAGGCCACCTCGACGTACCCCGCTACCACCGCGAAGGCGACATCGACCTCGGCAGCTTCATCCACAACTGCCGAGGCCGCCACCGACGCGGCGAACTCACCCCCGACCAGATCCTCACCCTCGAACAGCTCGGCATCACCTGGCGCGTCTTCGACGCCCGCTGGCAACGACACCTCGCCGCGTTCACCACCTTCCGCCACCGCGAGGGACACCTCAAGGTGCCCCGGCATCACCGCGAAGGCGACATCAACCTCGGCAGCATCGCCCACAACCTTCGCAATCAGGGCAAACGTGGCCTCGTCCCCCGCGACCGCATCGACGCCCTCGACGCCCTGGGCTTCCGCTGGGCGCATTCCCCGGAGCAAGAGCAAGCAGTGATGCCGCCGGCATCACCAGCCACCGCCCGAAAGACCGCACCCGGGAGCAGCCGATGAGCGTGGAACTCGACCTATCCCTGTGCCACATCGGAGTCGGCGGACTCCTCCAACCCGACGGCAGTGAGCGGAGTGCCCATGACGGATGCTCCGTTGCGGACCCTCGTAGGGCCGATGAGGACCTAGAACGCCCTCTCAGCCGACGGAAATCGGTCGCGGCGTTGAGGATGCTTGACTTGTGAACGATGGATGGCGTGACGTAGAAGCAGGCCGCCGCGAGCTCGACTGGTCCATTGCGGTCGGTGATCCGGCAGAGGCTACCTACCTGACACCACTGGGTCGTCAGACAGCGACTCGGATGATCGAGGATCTCGAGGCGTTCTTCGGGCCGGGTTGGCTGCATAAGGCCGTGCGTCCCGCCAAGGGTGTAGCTGGTCCGACCATGGGGCCATACTTCGCCTCTCTGTTGGGCATCGGCGCCTTCGGAACAGTGGTGGGGTTGTGGGCGCGTCTGCAGTATCTGGTTGATGCCGCGACGCCGGGCGTCGGCCAAATGCGCCGAAACCTCCGAGCGAACCCTGTCGCCGACGAATTCCGCCATCACCTTGCTTTGGCGAGGCTCGCGGTGCAGGCGGAGTTAGCGGGCGCCAGGGTGACGCTGGAGCCCAGCAAACCCCGGGGTGGTCCGGGAGACCTGCGGGCGGTTCGCGCCGGCAGCGACGTATTCCTTGAGTTGCGGACGCTCGGGCCGGACAAGAAGTTCCTGGAGTACAAGCAGCAGGTTGACCAGGCGCAAGCGTTTCTCCGGCAGCTCGAGCATCGGTACGGGGTGCACTGGGACGGCGATCTGCCGCACGAGCCGACCGATCAGTGGCGGGAAGCCGTGGGCGCCGCCGCGCGGAGATCCGCGGCAGACGGCGCAACCGTCGAGGTCGCGCTGGAAGATGTGACTCTCACCGTGCGGCCCGGCCCGGCGCCGGCCGGGACGGTTGTCGCCGGCCCGGTATGGGAGGCGGATCAGGGCCCTCGTCTGCTGCGTGCGCTCATGGCGAAGGCTGTCAAGACGGAGTCAGCTGGAGCGGCCTGGCTGTGGTTGGAGGACGCCGGCGCCCTGTGGCCGCTTTCCGCGTTTGCTCAGGACTCTCTGCCGGGTAAGGAGGAGGCACTTCGCCAGGTCCTAGACTCGTTGTTCGACGCCCATCCGCATGTCCTGGGTGTGGTCCTCACCTCCGGTGAGCAGCGAGTCGGCACTCCTGGTGACGACATCGATCATGTCGGCCATCGTGGCGTAGCTTTTCGTCGGACGTTGCCGGGTGGGCTGATGCGCGAGAGCGTCGTCGTCCATCGTCGCCTGGCCGTGCCGGGGCAGTACCGCCTCATGGCTGACATGTGCGCCGGCGAACCGGCATGGCTTGACCGCGCGCTCGATATCCTCGGCGTATCCGGCGGACTCGCGGCCCTAACCATCAGGCCTGCTGCGCCCATCCAGCGGTTGTCGCCCGGAACGCCACGACCATCAGGCCTCTATCTGCCGTCGTAGGCCCAGCATGTGGGTCTCCTGCCCGACGATGCCGAACGATGGTTCTTGTTCAGGAGTGATTACCGCCGATATACGGTCATATGTAGCGAGACCACGGCCGATGACGTGCTTTCGAGGTGATGTTGATCGGGTCGCCACCGCAGCGTGCGATGGCGTTGCCGGATTGCTCGGTCATGCCGGCCAGGACGAGTCGACGCCAGCCGGTCATAGGGTGTCGAAGAGCCGGCGACGGCGATCGCACAGACCCTGCGGGCGCCGGAATGTCGCCCCATGACGTGCTTGTGTCTGGGTTGCCTTGGCCCCGCTCGTTGGAGGATCTCCCAGACGACGAAGGGCGCGATCTTCACTCTCAGGCGAGGGGGCAGGGCTCATGTAGCCTCGGAGGGTGTCTTCGCCGACGCCTCACGGTGACCCCGCTAAGAATATCCTCAAGCAGCTCGCGGCCCTGGTTGACGAGTTGGAGTCTGTGACTCCTCCGAGCCGAACCGCCGCGCGTAACTCGCTGCGCAAGGCGCTAATCGCGGAGGCGACGCGGCTCGAACAGGCGGTAAGTCGCCTTGATCCAGTTCTCAGACCGAGTAGCCTCTTCGACCCGAGCGCTCCGGCCACCACTGGTCGCATCGTCGCGTTGACGACGATCGCCCAGCAGCGGCATCCGCTGGTCTCTCTTCAGCCCTTCTATGGTGCCGGCGTCTACGCCCTCTACTACAAGGGTTCGTTCGACGCTTACTCTCTGCTCTCGGGCAAGGAACAGCCGATATACGTGGGCAAGGCTGACCCTAAGGATGTCGGGGCGAAGGACGCGGTCAGCCAGGGGACGAGCTTGTTCGACCGTCTCAACGAGCACAGGAAGAACATCGCCAAGGCGACCTCGACGCTACGCGCGGAGGACTTCGACTGCCGCTTCCTGATCGTGCAGACGGGTTATCAGCGCGCGGCTGAGGAGTACCTGATCAACTTCTTCAAGCCCATCTGGAACAACGAGATGAGGATCTGCTACGGCCTGGGCAAGCACGGGGACAGCGCCACCACTCGCGCGAACAAGCGATCCCCCTGGGACACTCTGCATCCTGGCAGGGCGTGGGCCGGTGGTCTCATGGAGGATCAGAAACCGGAGAGCCAGATCAGGAGTGAGATCGAGGTTCACCTCGAGCGAGTGCCGCCGCACGCGACGCTTGAGGCGATCCTGGCGGACTTTCTCAGCGACCTCGGCCAGCTCGCGCCTGGCAGCTTCACCACCGCCGAAGCCGAGAAGGTACCTGTCGAGACCGACTCTGGCGGCGGGGATGGTACGGACGGCGGCGTGGTCGCGGGCGAGTTGTTCTGAGCATCGGCGGCTCGTGACAGCGTCACGGTGTCACGAGCCTGCTCGGCCGCCTACGGGACCTCCGTCGAGGCGAGGTCGACCCGAAGTTCCTCGATGACGGTCAGCGCGTCCTCCTCCTCGACGTCACCGGCCCACCGCAGCCGCCAGGCCGAGCCGTCCGCGATCATCGCGTCGAGCGCCCGTGTGGCGAGGTCTCGCAGTGATTCGCTGACCTGGATGTCCCGCCGGCCGAGGAGGAACCTCGGTGCGTACGCGGATTCCGAGACCGACGCGCCGGTGATCGACTGCAGGACGGTCGCGGCCGCCGCGACCGCCCGAGCGGCCTCGCCCGCGGTGAGGGCGTGATCGGCTGACACCGCGGCGTCGAGCGCGCGGCGTACGAGCTCGGTGCGTCGGTCGGGGGCGATCGCCTCCAGGGCGGCGCACCACTCGACCGCGTCGTCGTTGTCGAACGGACCGAGCTGCCAGGTGGCCATCGCCCCTCCCTCTGCTGGCGTAACCAAACCACATCCACGACGCCGCCCACGTCGGGGCTCCGTCGTGACTCGGCCCCAATGGGTGGGGTCATGAGTGGCGGCGCTCCGGGATCATCTTTCCAAGATCGACAACTCCGCGGTATGCTCCTGCCATGTCTGAGCCGGCAGGAGACCCGAAGAGGGACCGCACCTCGGTGGAGCTCTTCGCGGGCGGCGGTGGCCTCGCGATGGCCGTCCACCGCGCGGGCTTCCGCCCCCTCCTGGTCAACGAGCTCGTGAGGTACGCGTGCGAGACCCTGGAGGCCAACGCGGCGAGTCGACGTGGTGACACCGAGCGCATTCCCGTCCCCGGCGAGCGCTGGCCCCTCGTCCCCGGCGACGTGGGCGGCGTCGAGTTCGACTACTTGTGGGACCGCGTCGACCTGCTCGCCGGGGGGCCGCCCTGCCAGCCGTTCAGCCTGGGTGGTGTCGCCAAGGGCGACGAGGACAAGCGCAACATGTTCCCGCAGATGTTCCGCGCCATTCGGCAGATCCAACCCAAGGCCGTCATCTGCGAGAACGTCCGCGGCCTGCTACGACCGTCCTTCAGACCGTACTTCGACTACATCGAACGCGAGTTACGGCTGCCGTTCGAGGAACGCGTCGACGGCGCTACCTGGCGTGAGCATGACGAGGTGCTGCGGCGGCGACTGGACGAGGAGCCCTCAGACCCGAAACGCCGGTACGAGGTCGTGACCACGACGGTGAACGCCGCCGACTACGGCGTCCCGCAGGTCCGTAACCGGATCATCATCGTGGCGTTCAGGTCAGACCTCGGCGTCGATATCAAGCGCTTTAAGAAGGCCGTGGGCCCGCGATACTCGGAAGCCGCGCTAGTCCGGTCGATGCTGGACGGGTCCTACTGGGAACGGCATCCGGACGTCCCTGGCCACGTGCGTCACCGGGTCATGTCGCGACTGCCGGACATCCCGCCCAAGGCTGACGACACCCTGCCATGGCGCACCCTCCGCGACGCCATCAAGGGCCTCGACGGCCAGCGACCCCTCCCCCCGGTGCCGTGGGATCGCCTCGACCGACGGGAGTACCGGCTCGGAGGGTTCACCGACCA
The DNA here is from genome assembly GCF_015354745.1 of Micromonospora sp. S-DT3-3-22. Taxonomy (NCBI): domain Bacteria; kingdom Bacillati; phylum Actinomycetota; class Actinomycetes; order Micromonosporales; family Micromonosporaceae; genus Micromonospora; species Micromonospora sp. S-DT3-3-22. The sequence goes on along the minus strand of NZ_JACGMO010000005.1, from coordinate 7,207 downwards.
CATCGGCTGGCCGGACGCGCGAATCTACGCGGGCCACACGCCCAACGAGCTCGACCGACCGGCGAAGACGGTCAAAGCCGGAGTGCACGGAGTGCCCGGCGGCGAGTCGGTACTGCTGACCGACGACCTGCTACCCGAACCCATCGCCGGATCACCCTACGCCTACCGGCACCGGTACATGACCGTACGCGAGACCGCCCGGGTCATGACCTTCCCCGACGACTGGAAGCTCGCCGGCCCGCGAGGTGAGCAGATGCGCCAGCTCGGCAACGCCGTTCCCGTCATGCTGGGCGAGTTCTTCGCCCGAGCCATCGCCACCGCGCTTGACGAGGCCGAGAGACAGCCGTGACACCATCGGCGCGCTCCGACCAGCACTGGGCGGACAAGCCACCGAACCCGAGGGCCTGGCAGGGCCGAAAGGGCCGCAGCCGACGAGCGGCCTCGGCCGAACAGGATCGCGCCGCCGGCGGACCCGACCGCCGCTGGGTCGACCTCGGCGATGGCCGTCGGGCACGCGCCTCCGTCGCACTCAAACTGCTACCCAGAACACGACGAATTCGCGCCTATCTACGCTGGTCAGACCGTGGCCGATCGCCCGCCCGCTACCTCGGAGAGGTCGAGCACGCCACCCGGGCCGAGAACCTAGCCGAGGGATGGCGCCTCGCCCTAGACCGAGGACTCCTCGCCACGCTGCACACCGACCAGAACTCGTGGGCAAAGAGCCCGGCCGTACGAGCCGTGATGCGCGCCAACAAGGCCCGCGACACCGGCCCCGAGAAACGCATACGCTCGCTTCTCCATAAGGCGGGCCTGCGATACCGGGTCAACACCCGCCCACTCGCCACGCTGCGGCGCACCGCCGACGTGGTCTTCCCCACCGCCCGCGTCGCGGTGTTCGTCGACGGCTGCTACTGGCACGGATGCCCCGAGCACTACCGGCCCGCCCGCGCCAACGAACAGTTCTGGCGCGAGAAGATCGACAGGAACCGCGCACGGGACCGCGAGACCGATCAACTGCTCTCCGACACCGGCTGGACAATCGTCCGAATCTGGGAACACGAGAGCCCCGTCGAGGCTGCCAACCGAGTCAAGGAGGTCGTTCGCGGCTCGGCAACACCACCACCTCAACGCCGAATCGGCGGGTAGCACGTACTCGAATTCATGCCACAGCCTTCTCTATCATGTTCATGATGACGCTGCGTCCATCGGCCGGATCCGGATTCTGGTCTTCGCCTGAGGCATGGCAGTACCGATCGTTCGTACGCCGTCAGCGTGTCAGGCGGATTCATGTGGACGGGGAGCCGGAGGGTAAGGGCGAGCGGGGTCGCCGAGCGATCTCGGAGTTCCAGCGGCAGGTGGCCGCACAACAGCGAGCGGCAGGACACCGAGCGATGACCGGGCCAGTCGCGTTGGAACTTCGGTTCGTCTCGACGCGGCCGACGCCGCCTGCCATCCACCGGATGGCGAAGTGGGCACTCGATGTCCTTGAACAGCCCGGTCCTACCACCGCGCTGAGCGCCGATCGCCGGCCGCTGTTGTATCGCAACGACCGTCAGGTCAAGCTACTACATGTCTCTCTTGACCAGGCTTGGCCTGGACACGGGCATCCGCCCGGGCCTGAGGGCCCCAAGGCGATCATCCACGGGCAGCCACTGCGAGACGTCGTTGAGGACCTGCGTGTGTCCCACGAGTTGTCGAGGGTCAGACACCCGCACCGCCGGGATTGGGACGTGTTCGGGGAGGACGATGAGGACGACTACCCGCGCGTCGACCCGCTTGAGGAGTGGGATACGGAGGTACCGCGACCGACTGGCGATCCTGCACACGACCGGTTCAACGCATCCCTGCTGGCGTGGAGTACCTACCAGAACACTGAGGTTTCTCAGAAGCGGTTGCTGATCGCGATGGACCGGCTCGTGGATGGCGCGATCTCGTCCGCGCCCTACCAGGTCTCAGAGTCGGGCACTCGCGACGGCGGTGGGCACCGGAACAGGCCCGAGTTAGTTCATTTGATTGAGCGGCACGAGACCCAGCAGTGGCAGGACCTGCTGTCGTTCCCCATGATGCTGCCGCTACCAGGCCTTCCGGAGAACAGCGCCGACCGGCGGACCTTCCGCGATGCCCTGTACGCCAGTATGGAGGACTTTCGGAGCAGGTGGCCGGTGCTGCAAAACCTAGTTGTCCCCATCAAGGTCACCATGCTGGTGGTGCCTCCACAGCAGGGGAAGGACCTCGACAACCTCGCCCTTGACGTGCTCCCAGCGGTCCACGAGGTGCTCCGTCCCCATATCGAACCATGGCACTTCACCCCCGGACTCCTTGACGAGGACCCCGCCACCACGCAGATGAAGCGGGAGCGCGATCAAGCCCTCAAGCGACTGAAGTCGCTCAACGCGCAGAGTGTCACCGCCTACCAGGTGGTCGAACTGAAGCGTCGTCCGGAGCATCCGCCGCAGGGACTTCTGAGGCTTACGCTCGGGCTCGGCGACGGATACGACCATCGCACCCAAAGTCTGTGGCAACGCACCGACACGCGGTTGTGGCGCAGACTTCACGGATTCTGACGAACGACCGACGCGGTTATATGGGTCTGCTGTCAACAGCTCAACCGCGAACTGCTCCATCTCTGGCAGGTGACGGAGAGCTTCCCAAATCACGTCACCCTGTGCCGCTCCCTCGTGCAACGCCGCTCGACCGGGGTTGCGTCCACGGAAGTGGTGTACGACTTGCCCGTGATGGGTGTGCGTAGATGAGAGACGGCCATCGCGTCGATCCTTCAAGACGACCAAGTCAGAGAAGGAATAGAGGACGCGATGGCCGCATCTGAGAGTGCGAACCCTGTTGACCTGCTGCGCGAGCAGATCGAGGGCGCGTCGCCGGACGTGTTGCAGACGATGATCAAGACATTCGCGCAGGCGTTGATGTCCGCCGAGGCGGACGCAATCTGCGGCGCCGGCTACGGGCAGCGCAACGACGAGCGGGTCAACTCCCGCAACGGCTACCGGTCCCGGGAGTGGGACACCCGGGCCGGAACGATCGATCTGGCGATCGCGAAGCTTCGCCAGGGCGCCCACTCCCCGACTGGTTGCTGACGCACCGCCGGCGAGCCGAGCAGGCCCTGGTCTCGGTCGTGGCGACCCCCTACCTGCTCGGAGTGTCGACCCGGCGGGTGGAGAAGCTTGTCGAACAAGTCGGGATCCGGCAGCAGTCCAAGTCGCAGGTCTCGGAGATGGCCACTCACCTGGACGCGCAGGTCGAGGCGTTTCGCAACCGGCCTCTCGACGCCGGGCACTACACGTTCGTGTGGATGGACGCGCTGACGATGAAGGTCCGTGAACACGGGCGAACGGTCAACATCCACGGGCTGATCGCCGTGGGCGTCAACGCCGACGGAGGACGCGAAGTCCTCGGGGTGGACGTGGCCTGGCAGGAGGACGGGGCCGGCTGGCTGGCATTCCTGCGGTCGTTGACCGCCCGCGGCCTGACCGGCGTCCGCCTGGTCATCTCCGACGCCCACACCGGCCTCGTGGCAGCCATCGGGGCGGCCCTGCCCGGTCCGTCGTGGCAACGGTGCAGGACTCACTACCTACGGAATCTTCTGACGAAGGTGCCGAAATCAGCGCAGCCGTGGATCGCCACCCTGGTGCGGAAGATCTTCGACCAGCCCGACGCCGACGCCGTCCGCGCATAGTACGAGTCGCCTCATGGATCGAAAGGACGGCCGCGATGGAGAACATGGCCGACAAGCATGCGTTGTTCGCTGAGTTCGCAGCTCTTGAAGACGCCTTCGAAGCGATGGAGCGGAGGGGTCTCGAAAGCGGTCTGGGACATCGACGAGCAGGCGAACATGCGGTGATCGCCTGCGGCACAGCCCCGTCCGGCCAAGCCAGCCGCAAGATGGTGGATGGTGGGTTCGGCAGGCCAACGCGCATTCGACCCCGACGAACAGGTGGCGGCCTCGCCGATCGGCTGCAGCCGTGGGGTCGAAATGGCCGACTTGCCGTTGGGGCCGTAGGCGGGCGCGGTAGTGAAGGCGGCGGTTCGGAAGTCAGGACGTGTGTGGCACGCCGACCCGGCCTGTTCGCAATGGCCCGCCCGCGGGGGACCAGCTCCTACCGTCAACCCGACACGGGGAGTCTGCAGGACCTTGTCCTGCCGGAGAGCCTTCACAGCCATTTTCATCCTGGGTAGCGGTTGGTTTCGATGTGGTGCAGGACGAGGATGGCCTGCACGATCGTGGTGGCGCGGCGAGGGCAGCAGCGCAGCTTGGCCAGGATCTTCCGATGGTGTTGGCGTGCGGCGGGGTGGGGTGGGGTGGGGTGGGGTGTCAGAGTGTGGCTCGGATTGGTGATGATGTGTTGGTGAGCCGACCATTCAGGACGACGGCAGCGGCCGTGTTGCTCGGTGGCGGATTAGCCGGGTTCGTTGTCCTGCTGGCCGGGCAGGGGCTGGACCGTGCGGAGAAGTGGGTATCGCTGGTTGGTGTGTTCGCCTCCGTGGCGTTGAGTGCGGGAGGGCTGGGGTTGGGCTGGCTGACCTGGCGCCACAGCCGAACCGGCATCCGTGCTAAGCCGCCGGTGAACGCCAGTGGAGCGGGGTCGGTGGCTATCGGCGGTGACAGCACGGCGGAGATTCGCACCAGCGTGTTGGGCACCCGGCCGCTTGCCGCAGCCTCGGCTGACGGCAGTGCGGGAGTCAGTGCCAGCGGGGCAGGGTCGGTGGCTATCGGCGGTAATAGCGGCGCGCCGATCCGTACCACAATTGCCGTACCGGACGAAGGCAGTCCTCATTCATGATCCTCGGCAGGCGTGATGCCACCTCCACCGGGCACAACGAGGTAGCCGTTCCAGGAGCTGGTTCCGTCGGTATCGGTGGTAACAATTACGGGCCGATCACCACGGCGGCACCTGGTCCGACGGTGCGGTCGGCTTACCGCTACCAGGTCGCGTCGATCGCGCCACCGGGGTTGGTGGGCCGGGACGCGGAGCTGGCGGAGTTGGTCGACTTCTGTACCGCTGCGGACCGCGGGCCGTATGTGTGGTGGCGGGCGCCGGCGTGGGTGGGCAAGTCTGCCCTGATGGCATGGTTCGTGTTGAATCCGCCACCGGGGGTGCGGGTGGTGTCGTTCTTCATTACCGCCCGCTGGGCTGGGCAGGACAATTGGGTGGCCTTCACCGACGTGGTGTTGGAGCAGTTGGCCGAGTTGCTCGACGGCCATCTGCCGCCGTTTCTGACCGAGGCCACCCGCGGCGCGCACCTGCACCGCATGCTCGCCGACGCGGCCGGGCGGTGCGCCGACCGTGGTGAGCGCCTGGTGCTGCTGGTCGACGGTCTGGACGAGGACCGCGGCGTCACCACGGGGCCGGACGCGCACAGCATCGCCGCACTGCTACCAGTCCGCCCGGCGGCAGGACTGCGGGTCATCGTGGCCGGTAGGCCGAACCCGCCGATCCCCACCGACGTGCCCGAGCATCACCCGCTGCGCGATGCCCGAATCATCCGCCCACTCGCCCCATCCGAATACGCGCGGGTCGTGCGCGGTGACATGGAGCGTGAGCTGAAACGGCTGCTGGCCGGTACGCCTGCCGAGCAGGATCTGCTGGGTCTGCTGACCGCCGCCGGGGGTGGTTTGAGCGGCCCGGATCTGGCTGAGTTGACCGGCTGGTCAGTGTGGCAGGTGGAAGACCACCTGCGTACAGTGGCGGGACGTAGCTTCACCTCCCGAAGTAGTCACTGGCGGCCGGATGCCGCGCCGCAGGTGTACGTGCTCGGCCACGAGGAAGTGCAACGCCAGGCCGTGAACATGTTGGGGGCGGACCGGTTGGCCGGCTACCGACAGCGGTTGCACACCTGGGCTGACCGATACCAGGCGCAGGGCTGGCCGGTAGATACCCCGCAATACCTGCTGCGGGGCTACTACCGCATGCTGCACGCGGTCGGGGACCTGGAACGGATGGTGGCCTGCGCCACAGATCCGGCACGCCATGATCGGATGCTTGACCTCAGCGGTGGGGACAGCACCGCCCTGGCCGAGATCACCACCGCCCACACCCTCATCGGCACCCAACCATCCCCGGACCTGCTGGCCGCCCTACGCCTGGCCTGGTACCGCGACCAACTCGCCGACCGCAACACCAACATCCCCACCGAACTCCCCGCGATCTGGGCCACCCTCAGACAACCCATCCGCGCCGAAGCCCTGGCCCGCTCCATCACCGACCCGAACCTGCAGGCGCGGGCCTTGGCCGGCCTGGCCCAGGCGGTGGCCGCCACCGGCGACCACGACCACGCCGAACAGATCGCCCACTCCATCACCGACCCGAACCTGCAGGCGCGGGCTCTGGCCGACCTGGCCCAGGCGGTGGCCGCCACCGGCGACCACGACCGCGCCCGCGCACTAGCCACCCATGCCGAACAGATCGCCCGCTCCATCACCGACCCGAACCTGCAGGCGTGGGCCTTGGCCGGCCTGGCCCGGGCGGTGGCCGCCACCGGCGACCACGACCACGCCGAACAGATCGCCCACTCCATCACCCGCCCGAACCTGCAGGCGCAAGCCCTGACCGACCTGGCCCAGGCGGTGGCCGCCACCGGCGACCACGACCATGCCGAACAGATCGCCCACTCCATCACCCGCCCGAACCTGCAGGCGCAAGCCCTGACCGACCTGGCCCAGGCGGTGGCCGCCACCGGCGACCACGACCGCGCCCGCGCACTAGCCACCGATGCCGAACAGATCGCCCGCTCCATCACCGACCCGAACCAGCAGGCGCGGGCCTTGGCCGGCCTGGCCCGGGCGGTGGCCGCCACCGGCGACCACGACCGCGCCCGCGCACTAGCCACCGATGCCGAACAGATCGTCCGCTCCATCACCGACCCGGACCAGCAGGCGTGGGCCTTGGCCGGCCTGGCCCGGGCGGTGGCCGCCACCGGCGACCACGACCATGCCGAACAGATCGCCCACTCCATCACCCGCCCGAACCTGCAGGCGCAAGCCCTGACCGACCTGGCCCAGGCGGTGGCCGCCACCGGCGACCACGACCGCGCCCGCGCACTAGCCACCCATGCCGAACAGATCGCCCGCTCCATCACCGACCCGGACCAGCAGGCGTGGGCCTTGGCCGGCCTGGCCCGGGCGGTGGCCGCCACCGGCGACCACGACCACGCCGAACAGATCGCCCACTCCATCACCCGCCCGAACCTGCAG
>NZ_JACGMO010000059.1:0-42619 GCF_015354745.1 Micromonospora sp. S-DT3-3-22 | reverse complement strand
GGGCCGGGCCACGCCGGACCCACCCGGCACGGACGCCGGTGGGGTGGCGGGCCGGGCCGCCGGTGCCGGGTGGCCGTCGGGCTGCGGTCCCGCAAGCGCCGGTACGGCCGCAGCCCGGGGCCGCCAGACCGGCTCCGCACCGATCAGGCTGCGGAAGTCGAACTGGCACTTCGGGCAGGTGCGCAGCGCCGTCTCGGCGCGGCGGTCACCGCACTTCTGACAGTAGGTCACCACCGTCTCGTCGGCGTCCATCCCCTGGCAGCGGGGGCAGGCGAACTTGGGGCCCTTGTTGTTGAGCTGCACCAGCCGGCCGGCGAGCACGTAGGGCGTGACGAGGCCGCTGATGCTGCTGGCCAGGTCCCGGGTCCGCCGGGTGCGCTCCTGCATGCGTTCCATCTCCGGGTTGGCGACCTTCTCCAACCGGCAGGTGGTGCAGGTACGCAGGGTCCGTACCGGGAGCAGGCCGCGCAGCCGTGCCTGCTGGTGCAGGAACGTCACCGCCGGCACGTCCGCCGGCTCGACGGTGATCCGGTCGACGCCACCCGCCGCGAGGCGCTCCTCGACCCGGAACACCAGCGACTGCACCTGCCCGACCAGCTTCGGCGGCATGCCGCCCGGTCGGCTGACGATCAGCGTGCCGACCATCAACATGCCGTCGGCCAGTTCGGCGGGGACCTCGGCGACCGTGTCGGCCGTCTCGAAGGTGAAGGTCGCACCGCCGGTACGGGTGACCACCGCCTGCCGTTGCGCCTGCCCGTCGCCGTCGAGCAACCGTCCCGCGTGCCGGGAGAGCGCCGCCTGCGCCCGGTTGGCCAGGCCGGCGGCGTGCTGCATCATCGCCACGTCACCCGGGCCCGTCTGCCGCCACCACGGGGTGAACGAGGCAACAGCCGTCGGGTCGAGCCGGCCGAGCACGGCATCGAACGCGCTCAGCACCGACTCGAAGAGACTGACGTACACCGAGGTCACGCCCCAGTTCCGTCCCAGCCTGCCCGGCCAGCGGTCGACCAGCAGCACGCCCACCCGGGCCCCGGGGTCGTCGGCCTCCAGGGTGACCCGCAGCAGCACCGGCACCTGCGTCGGCGAGAGGGTGACCCCGCCGAGGCGGGAACCGCGTACCGCCTCCAGGAGGCTGAGCTGCTCGATCTTCAGGTCGAAGGCGAGGTCACGGACGCTGCGCAGCAGGTGTTGGCGGGCCACGCTCGGCGGGACGCCGAGCCGACGTTGGACGCCGGCCGCCAGCCGGCCGGGCTCCAGCCCGGCCGCGACGGCCGGTGGCGCGGCGCCGGGTCCACCGGCGTCAGCCCACCTCATTCCGCTGCGTCGTAGGAGGTGCTGGTGTCGAAGCTGGACGCGGCGTCGTAGCCCCCGACGTCGTACGACGTGCTGGTGTCGTAGGTGGAGGCGTCGTAGGTGGCGGTGCTGGTGTCGGTGCCGCTGGTGGCCCAGTCGACCTCGGCGGAGGCGGTCTCCACGTGGTCGGCGACGGCGTCGGAGTACTCGTCGGAGACCGTGTAGTTGTTCTCGGCGATGCTCGCGTGGTCGGCCGCCCGTGCCATGGCGCTCTCGGCGACCTCGACGTTGCCGGCCGCCGCGTTCTCCACGGCGTAGTCGGCCCAGTCCTGCGCGGAGTCGGCCCAGTCGTCACCGCTGTCCGCGTGCCAGTTCGACCAGTCCTGGTCGTCGACCGCGCCGCTGATCTCACTCTCCACGATGGATGCCGACGGTTCCGGCAGCGCCGCCACCGCCTCGGTCAGGGTGGTGTCCCCGATCGGCGTGTCGGTGGTCAGGAAGTCGCCCCAGTCCGAGTCGGCACTCATGCTCTGATTCCCCAGATTCTGATGAACGTTGCGGTCAGCGGTCGTCGCCGGGTGGCCCGGCCGAACGACCAGAACTGTCCCACGCCCCCGCCCCGGGGCGCGCGGTCGCGGGCGGCGGGCCCGGAGGGCGTCGGCCGAGGTCACGGCGGGTTCCGGCCGGCGGGGCGAGGGGGGGTGTCAACATGCCGACAGACCCGGTCGACGCCGTGCCAGCTCACGGCCGCTGGTCCCCCGGCCCCCGAGTCCGGCTTCAGCCGGCCTCAAGCTCACTTCAAGCCCCCGCCCCTAACCTGTGGTCGGCTCATTACCGAGCGTTCCGATTCGAGGAGGGTTCTGCCATGGACACCAAGGACGTCAAGCCCGCTCGGCCGATGAAGAAGATCACCGTTCGCAAGGCCGGGTCGGTCCGGCTGACCGCCAACGCGAACTCCCTGTACGCCCCGTTCTCCTGCTGGCCGTTCTGATCGTGGCGCGTCGCCCGACCGGCCTCCCGGTCGGGCGACGCCCCGCCCGGACCGACACCACCCTCAGGAGGACGCCATGAGCGGCCACGCCGGCACCGACCAGGTCACCGTTGCCGCCGGGGAACCGGGGTTCGACCCGGATCGGCCGGTGCAGGTGCCACACCTGACGTTCCTGCCGGAGGGGGACGGTGTCGTGGTGGGCAACGCCGCCACCGACTCGTACGCGGTGCTGCCCGCCGACGGTGCGGAGCTGCTCCGACGGCTCGCCGAGGGGATGACGCCCCGGGCTGCCGCCGCCTGGTATGCCGACACCTACGGTGAGGAGGTCGACCTGGCCGAACTCCTCACCGACCTGGCCGAACTGGGCCTGGTCACCCCGCCCGACACCGCCGGACCGGCCATCCCCCGGGCCCCCGCCCCGGTACGGTGGCAGCGGCTGGGCCGGGCGCTCTTCTCCCCGGTGGCCCTGCTCGCCTACGCGGCGCTGATCGTGGCCGCCGTCGTCGTCGCGGTGGCGCAACCCGACCTGCGTCCGCACTACCGGGCCATCTTCTTCACCGACTACCTGACGGTCGTCACGGTCGTGCTGGCGGTCGGCCAGTGGCCGCTGATCGCCCTGCACGAGGCCGCGCACGCGCTCGCGGGACGACGGTTGGGGCTGCGCAGCCGGCTGACCGTCGGATACCGGTTGCAGTACCTGGTCTTCGAGACGGTGATGGACGGTCTGGTCACCGTCCCGCGTCGGCAGCGCTGGGTGCCGATGCTCGCCGGCATCGGCACGGACCTGGTCGTGATGGCGCTGCTGACCCTCGCCGCCGCCACGCTGCGGGCGCCCGACGGCTCGCTGCCGTTGCCGGCCCGGCTCTGCCTCGCGTTGAGCTTCGGCGCGCTGCTCCGCGTCGCCTGGCAGTTCTTCCTCTACCTGCGCACCGACCTGTACTACCTGCTCACACTGGTGCTCGGCACCGTCGACCTGCACGGCAGCGCCAGCGTGCTGCTGCGGCACCGGTGGCGTCGGCTGACCGGCCGGCCGGGTCTGGACCGGCAGTGGGCACAGCTGCACCCCACGGACCGGCGGACCGCCCGCTGGTACTCGTGGCTGATGGTCGCCGGGTACGCCGCCACCCTGGCCACCCTGGCCTTCGCCATCGTGCCGGCGGGCATCCACTTCTTCGCCGAGGCGGTGGCCGAACTCGACGGCCGCCACGGCACCGGCAACCTCGTCGACTCCGCCGTGGTGCTCGTCCTCAGCGGAGCCGAACTGATCTTCGTCGGCGTTCTGGCGCTACGCACCCGCCGCCGCGCCCGGACCGCGCCGGCCTGAGCGCCCCGCCACCCGCCGCCGACCGACCGCACACCCCCGCCGGCCCCGTAACGCTCCGAGAGGTGAACCGTGCACCAGACCCCCCACCGTTGGATCAGGGCCGCCCGACACCATGACCGGCAACGGCTGCTGACCGCCGGGGTCGACGTGCCCGTGCTCGCCGAACTCGACGCCCACCGCTTCCTGCGCGGGCCGTACACGGCCACCGGTACGCTGCTGCGCGCCCTGGTGCCGGCGATCCTGGCGGAGCGTCCGGATCTCGTCAGCCGGCACCAGATCGAGATCCTCTCGGTCGCGCCGGAGTTGCGGGAGTCCGTTCCGGCCACCCGGGAGACGCTCACCTCGCTCGCCGTGCCGGCCGAACGCACCCGGTTCTACTCACGGATGCGGACCCTGCGGCACGCGCACGGGCTGGTCGACCTGCTCGACGCCTGGCTGCGACACCTCGACGACGGGCCCCGGTGCCTGCTGGTGGAGAACCTGCACGAGGCGGACCCGACCGACCGGGAGTTCGTCGGGACGCTGCTGCGCCGGATCGACCCCGGGCTGCTGCACCTGCGGGTGGCGACGGCCACCGACACGGTCGAGGAGCCGCCGGGGGCGGTCGCCGTCGCGATCCGCACCGCCCTACAGCGGTACGCGGTGCCCGTGGACGGCGATCCGTCGCCGACGGCGACCGAACCGCCCGCCGACCCCACATCGTGCGCCCGGGCCTACATCGACGGTGACTGTGTCGACGACGACCCGGCGGTGCTGACCGCCTACCGGGAGCTGCCGGGGCCGGTCCGGGCGGCCCTGCACGACGACCGGGCCGAGAAGCTGCTCGCCACCGGGGAGTGGTCGTGCCGCCTCGGTGCCGTCGCGTTGCACCGGGAACGGGGCGGCGCGCCCGGCTCGGCCGGTGCCGCCGCGCTGCGCGAGGCGCTCGAATACTGCGTCAACCTGGGCTTCTACCACGCCACGTTGGACTTCGGGGCGCGCGGCCGGGCGGTGATCGACTGGTCCGGGCAGGTGGAGCACTGGTGGGCGTTCACCACCAAGATGACCACCTCGTTGATGGCGTTGGAACGGCCGTTGGAGGCGTTGGCCCTCTATGACGAGGCCCGGGCGCAGACCGACAGCGGCATGGTGCACATGCAGGCGGCGTACGCCACCGCCATGATCTACACCCGGCACCTGGAGACCGGGAAACGGGACCACCGCAAGGCGCGGGCCTGGTGCAACGCGGCGATCGCGTACGCCCGGCTGGCACCCAACCCGCAGGACAGCGCGGCGAACCTGGTCTTCAACCGCAACGGGCTGGCCCTGGTGGCGATGCACGAGGGCAACCTCACCGAGGCCCTGGATCTGATCACGACGGGCATCGCCAGCATGGAGGCGGCGCTGGGCGACGACAAGCACCTGCTCCACCGCTCGGTGCTGCGCCACAACCGCTCGCAGCTGCTCTCCGCCCTGGGCCGGCCGGCGGAGGCGCTGGCCGATCTGGACACGGTCATCGCGATCGACCCCAACTACGCCGAGTACCACCTCGACCGGGGCACGTTGCTGCGCCGGCTGGGCCGACTCGACGAGGCGTTGGAGAGCTACGAGCGGGCCGCCCGGCTCTCCCCGCCCTTCCCCGAGGTGTACTACAACCGGGCCGACGTACTGCTGGAACTCGGTGCTCCGGACGAGGCCCTGGCCGGCTTCGACCGGGTGCTCGACCTCGACCCGGAGCACCTGGACGCCCGGATCAACCGGGCCGGGCTGCGCCAGGCGCTCGGCGACACCGAGGGAGCGTGGGACGACGTCCGGACCGGCCTGGCGCGCGACCCGGACAACGGCCACCTGCTCTGCGTACGCGGGCAACTGGAGTTGGAGACGGACCCGGAGCAGGCCCGGCGGACCCTGACCGGGGCGGTGGCGGCCGATCCGACACTCGCGGCCGGCTGGGCCGCCCGGGGGGTGGCCAACTACGAGCTGGGTGACCTGCCGGCGGCCATCGCCGACCTCGGGCACGCGTTGCAACTCGACGACGATCCGGCGGTCCGGTTCAACCGGGCGCTCGCCCTGGCCGACGCCGGCCGGCAGGCCGAGGCGGACGCCGACTTCCAGGCGTGCGTGGCCGCGGACCCGACGCTCGCCGCGGAGGTCGCCGAACACCGCGAGCGGCTGCTGCCCGCCTGAGCATGCCCGGCCGGCAGCCGGTCCCGCACGGTGTGCCGGCGGCTCCCGGGGTGTCCGGCGGGGCCAGGGGTCAGCCCTTGACAGCTCCGGCGGTGAGCCCTTCGGTGAGGAAACGCTGCCCGAAGGCGTACATGATCACCACGGGGATGCTGACCAGCAGTGACGCGGCGGCGAGTTGTCCCTGCGGCACGACGTCGCCGGTGATCATCGACTGCATGCCCACGGGGAGGGTCTTGTACTCGTCCTTGGTGATGAACACGAAGGCGAACAGGAACTCGTTCCAGGCGTTGGTCAGGGTGAACAGGGCGACCGCCAGCAGTCCCGGCTTGGCCAGGGGCAGCACCACCCGGCGGAACGCCTGGAGCCGGGTGCAGCCGTCGACCAGTGCGGCCTCCTCCAGCTCGATGGGGATCGACGCGAAGTATCCCGCCAGCAGCCAGGTGGCGAACGGCAGCGTGAAGGTCGGATACGTCACGACCAGCGACCACAACGAGTCGGTGAGCCGGGCCCCGATGAGCAGTTGGTACAGCGGGATGAACAGCAGCGCGCCGGGCATGACGTAGGTGACCAGGACCGTGACGGTGAAGCCCTGCGCCCCGCGGAACCGCAGCCGGGCCAGCGCGTAGCCGGCCAGGGCGGCGCAGACCAGCGCCACCACGGTGGACGCCGCGGACACCAGCACCGTGTTGAGGTACCAGCGGCCGAACGGTTTGGTGGTGAACAGGTCGGTGAACTGTTGCAGGGTCCACGGTGTCGGCCACAGGTCACGCTCGTGCATGACGATCTGGCCGTCGGACTTGAAGGCCGTGACGACGATCCAGTACAGCGGGGCCAGGACGAAGACGAGCAGCGCGGCCAGGGCGATGCCGGAGGCCAGGCCCGACACCAGGGCGGACGTCCTGCGCCGTCCCCACGACTGCAACGCCGAGAGGACCCGGCCGACGGCCGCCGCGACCAGCAGGACCACTCCGAGGACCAGCGCCGCCTTCCACATGATGTGGGGTGACGCCCAGGCCAGCGCGCCGGTGACCACCACGGCGGCGGCCCACGGCAGGGCCCGGCGCACCGGCCCGGCGGGTCGGGTCGGTGCGCTGTCGGCGTCCCGCCGCAGCAGCCGGACCAGCACGTACACCAGCACGCCGATGACCGGCAGCATGACGAGCGTGACGGCCGCTCCCGCGCCGTACTGGAGTTGGAGGATCGCCTTGGAGTACGCGACCAGCACGTACGGCGCGGTCGCGTCGCCGGGGCCGCCCTGGGTCAGCAACCAGATGAGGTCGAAGTTGTTGAACGTCCAGATCGACGACAGGGTGACGGTCACGGTGATGACGTGGCGCAGTCCGGGCAGCGTCACGTGGACGAACCGCCGCCACGCCGACGCCCCGTCGACGGTCGCCGCCTCGTAGAGGTCGGTGGGGATGGCCTTCAGCCCGGCGAGGAAGGCGACGGTGAAGAACGGCACCCCCTTCCACACGTTGACCATGATCACCGACGGCATGGCCAGGGACGCCTCGGACAGCCAGCCCGCCGGCCAGCTGTCGACCAGGTGGGCGTCGACCAGCAGCGGCCCGATCCCCGACTCGGTGAGCAGCAGGTTGACGCTGCCGAAGATCGGGTCGAGCAGCGAGCGCCAACTGAACGCGGTGACGACCGTCGGCACCACCCAGGGCAGCAGGAGCAGGCCGGCCAGCACGGCCCGTCCCCGGCGTCGGTGGTGCAGCAGCAGGGCTGCGGACAGGCCCAGCACCACCTTGAACACCTCGGCGTACGCGGTGAAGACGAACGAGTTCACCACGCCGGTGTGGAACTGCTCGTCGTCGGTCAGGGCGAGGTAGTTGGCCAGACCGACGAACACGCTGTGCTGGCCGTGCCGTTCAGTGGTGCTGGTGACGACCGCCCAGCCGATCGGGACGAGCACGAGGGCGCCGACGAGCACGGCCGTGGGGGCCAGGAACAGTGCCGCCAGCCGCCAGTCGCGTCCCAGCCGTCGTCGGGTCGCGGGTCGCGCGTCGGGTTTCGGCCGTGGGGATCCTCCTGACGCCGGGGCCGGCGCCGGGCGGACCGACGTCACTGCGGCAGACCCTGCTGGGTGAAGATCTGCACCATCTTGGCGTGGGCGGCCTGCACGGCCCGCGCGGGCGGGGTGCCCTGGATGACCTGCTGCATCATGTCGGTCAGGACGTAGGCGCCGACGGCGGCCTGCTGCCCGGCGCTGGCCTTCTGCGGGAAGTCCAGGCCGTTCTTCGTCGACAGCGGCAGTTTCTGTTGGGTGATCCGGCGCATGATGGGGAACGCCGGGTCGCCGCTGGTGAAGAACGGGTCGGCGTCCCAGACCCGGTCCCAGGCCGGCAGGGCCAGCCCCGGAGCCTCCTTCGCCACGCCGACGAGGGCGGGCGCGGTGACCAGGTACTGCGTCAGGAGCTTGGCGAGGTCGGCGTTCTTGGCGCCCTTGAAGATGACGAAGCACTGGGACTGGCCCAGCAGCAGGGAGGTGTCGGTGGCCGGGCCGGTGCAGTCGGGGAAGACGTGGGTACGTTCGTAGACGGGGTTCTTCTTGGTCTTGGAGTCGGCGTAGACGCTGAACTGGTTGCGGGTGTAGCCGAGGATGCCGGCGAGCCAGTTCTCGTTGTTGCTGGAGTCGGTCCAGGCGGCGACCCCCGGCGGCAGCATCGGCTTGTACCTCGGGTTGGTGTAGATGTCGCCGAGGAAGGTCACCGCCTGGACGGTTTCGGGAGAGTCGAAGGTGACCTTCCGGCCGTCGTTGGAGGCGATCGCCCCGCCGTAGGAGTTGATCAGTGCCTCGATCATGCCGTTGGCGTCACCGGACCGGTTCACGGTCATGCCCCAGCCGAACCGCCGTTTGCCGGGGTCGGAGATCGCCAGGCAGAGGTCCCGCAGCTCCTCCCAGGTGTAGCTGTCCTTAGGGGTGATGCCCTTGTCCTGCATCCAGTCCTTGCGCAGGAACGACCCGATCCCGATGAAGTGGTAGGGGATGGCGAACCACCTGCCGTCGAAGACGCAGAAGTTCTTGGACTCGGCGGTGGGTTCGCCGTACTTCGCCGTCAGCGCCTGGACGACGTCCGTCACGTCCTCCAGGTCGCCGAGCGCCTGGAACTGGGCGACGAACCGCGAGTCGGTCATGAACGCGAGGTCACGCGCGACACCGCCCTTGACCTCGGCGTCGATCTTGGCGACGACGTCGCCGGCGTCGGCCTGGACCAGGCTGTTTCCGATCTTCGTGCCGGTGGTGTCGGCGAACTTCCTGATCGAGCTGTCGAGGGCCGCGTTCGCCGCCTCCGAGTACAGCTTCTGCGACAGCATCCCCATCGAGGAGCCCTTCAACGCCGCCGCGGCGTCGACGAGTTCCTTCGGGACCTCGGCCTGCACCGTGGGCGTCGACGGTCCGCTTCCTCCGCAGGCGGCGAGGCCGGCCGCTCCGAGCAGCCCCACCCCCATTCCCAGGAAGCCGCGTCGGGTCCGTAACGAGCCGTCCTCCGTGGACATCTGTCTCCTCCCTTTCGCCGCACCGCAACTCACCGGGGGTCAGGGAGGATGGACCTCCCTTGTGGACGTCGGCACCGTTCGCAACCGGGGACGACCGCCCGTCCTGATGGATGACCGCAGCCCGCTTCTGGCGTGTGGCAATCGGGAAGTGGCCCCGTCGGCGGCGGACCATCCCCGGCCTGTCCGAGATGCTCGTGCCCCGGGCGGCGGGATGTCGGCCGGGGCGGCGCTGCGCTCACTCTACACATTTCGGAAAGTCGCTACCAGACTTTCCTTCCCACCGGATGACACTCTCAGCAATTTACTATGATCAATAGAGATGCGGGTGACCCGACGTCGGCCGACCGCATCCGGCGTCACCTGCGGCCGGAACCGACGGGGCGACACCCGGACGCGGGCGGGCGGCGTCGACGTGGCCGCCCGCCCGCTCCCGCGACAGGACGACCCGGGGCACCCGCGCCCGCCGCCCACGATCCGGCGTCCATGGCGGCGCGGCGGGTCACCGTCCCGCCCGGTCGCCACCTCGACCCGACGCCACCCGGCCAACCCCGCAGCGACCGCACCCACCCGTCGACAACCCCACCGTTGCCGATCGATGAATGTGCATCTATTCTTTGGCGGCCCATCGATTGCCGGAACAGGCAGTCGAAATACTGTCGAATCGCTTCGACAACCATCGTGCGACGGTTGACTCGAAGACGGGAGATGCTGGTGAAATCCACACTGAGGAGGGTTCAGTTCGCCGTGCTTTCCGGCGTACTGGCGCTGGCCGGATCGACGGCCGTCATGACGAGTTCCGCTTCGGCCGACAGCATGGCCCAACTGAACGCCACCCAACTCGTCGCCAACATGGGGGCGGGTTGGAACCTGGGCAACGCCCTGGAGGCCAACGCCAACGGGATCCCCAGCGAGACGGCCTGGGGCAACCCGGTCGTGACGCAGGCCTTCATCGACCGGGTGAAGGCGGCGGGATTCAAGACGATCCGCATTCCGGTTTCCTATCTGGGAAACATCGGATCCGCCCCGAACTACACGATCAGCTCCGCCTGGCTCAACCGCATCCAGGAAATCGTCGACTACGCCTACGGTCGCGGTCTCTACGTGCTGATCAACATGCACGGCGACGGCTACAAGACCATCAACGGATCGTGGCTGATCTGCGACTCGTCGAACCAGACGACGATCAGGGACAAATACCAGAAGGTCTGGCAGCAGATCGCCACCCGGTTCCAGAGTTACAGCGAACGCCTCGTCCTCGAATCCATGAACGAGGAGTTCGACGGACAGTACGGTAATCCCACCCAGCCGTGCTACTCGAACATCAACGCCTACAACCAGATCTTCGTCGACACGGTCCGGCGGACCGGCGGGAACAACACCTCGCGCTGGCTGCTCATCCCCGGCTGGAACACCAACATCGACTACACCGTCGGCAACTACGGCTTCGTGCTGCCGACCGACCAGTACCGGTCGTCGTCCATCCCGGCCAACGAGCAGCGGCTCATGATCTCCGTGCACTACTACGACCCCTGGGACTTCGCCGGTGAGGAGAACGGCACCATCACGCAGTGGGGGCCGGCCGCCACCAATCCGGCCCGGAAGTCGACCTGGGGACAGCAGGACTTCATGGACGGGCAACTGAAGAAGGTGCGTGACACCTTCGTCGCACGGGGATACCCGGTCTTCGTCGGTGAGTACGGTTCGGTCGACAAGACCTCGGCCGACTCGACGAACAACAGGTACCGGGCGGACTACGCGCGCACCCTGGTGGCCACCGCCAAGAAGTACGGGGCGGCCACCGCCTACTGGGACAACGGCTACAACGGGGCGTACGGGTTCGGGCTGTTCAACCGCAGCAGCGGCGCGGTCACCCAGCAGGGCATCATCGACGCCATCATGAGCGCCGTCGGCGGCACCACCCCGACCACGCCGCCGACCACCACGCCGCCCCCGACCACCGCTCCCCCGACCACCGCCCCGCCGACCACCGCCCCGCCGACGACCCCGCCGCCGGGCGGGCGCTCCTGCTCGGCGACGTACACCGTGACCGGTCAGTGGCAGGGCGGCTTCCAGGCCGAGGTACGGGTCACCGCCGGCGGTTCGGCCATCAGCGGCTGGACGGTGACCTGGACGTTCGGCAACGGGCAGCAGGTGTCGCAGGCGTGGAGCGCGACGCTGACCACCAGCGGCGCGACGGTGACCGCCCGCAACGTCAGCTACAACGGTTCGCTCAGTGCCGGCGGCAGCACGACCTTCGGTTTCCTGGGCTCGTCGGGCGGCACCAACGGCGTACCGGCGGTGGCCTGCGTGGCGAGCTGAGCGGGCGGCGACCGACGCGGGCCGGGGGTCACGGACCCCCGGCCCGCGTCGCTCCCGGCCGACCGGAGCCAGATCGGCCCAGCGCGCCCAGCAGCAGGTCGTAGGTGGCCTGCACCGCCCCCGCCGCGCTGGGCACCAGCACCGCCCCGGGGCGTAGGCGGACCACCCGCATCAGGTCGTCGTACATGGTGCCGAGCACGGCCGATCCGCCGGCACGCGCGATGAGCCGACGGTGGTGGTGTACCCACTCGTCGTCGCTGTCACGGCCACGGCGGTGGAACCGCTCGATCGCGGCCTCCCGCCCGTCGACCAGGACGACCTCGTGGAAACTCGCCCCCTGCTCGCGCGCAAGCGCCGCGAGACCGTCGATCTCGTCGACCGTCGCGAGGTACTGCGGCAGGACGACGTCACCTCCGCCGGCCAACCGGACCGTCACCATCGCCCGCACCAGGGACCACACGACCGGCCAGGTGTCGAACTCCTCGTCGCGCCATCCGCCGACGAGGCGGTGCAGCGCGTCGACGTCGAGATTCAGGGTGCCGGGGTGGCGGTCGGCGTAGCGTGCCGAGAGGGTGGACTTCCCGATGCCCGGCGGGCCGTTCAGATGGATCAGTCGCGCCATCACGCACCCTCGGGGTGACGGTCACCCGCGTCGTCCAGGCCGTCGACCAGCAACTCCGCCTCGTCCACCGAAATGGCCATCGTGGTGCCGAGCAGTTCAACGGCCTGCTCGCGCTGGCCCGCTTCCACGAGTGCCGCGATCCGGAGCCAGGCGAACGCGTCGGCCATCGCGTCGCTGTTCCCGCCGGTCGTCGACGGCCAGCCGGACGGCGGGGCGGTGGGGTCTGGGACCGGCCGGTCCCCCGCCGTCCCGTCCGGGGCTTGCGCCGATGGTGGCGCGGTGTCCGCAGCAGGCGTGCCGGCGCTCGGCGGGTCGGGAGCGACGGGGGCGCGGTCAGGACAGGCGGCTTCGCGGCTGCGGGCAGCGGCGATCCGGGTGGCCGCGTCCCACGCGCGGGTGTCCGCGTCCGGGGACGCGGCGGCGGCGACCCGCGCCTCCAGCTCGCGGACCTGGGTGCCCGGCAGGTCCCGGCGGTCACCTCGGCGACGCAGGACCACCGTGATCACCGCGATGAGCGCGACCGCGACGACGAAGCCCACCGCCAGTTCCAGCAGGCTCGCGTCGGTGCCACCGGGGCTCACCGGGTCGGACGGCCCCGGCCGGGCCGGTGCCGGTCGGCGACGGCGCGGAGCGGTACCCGGGCTAGGCGGGATGCGGTCGGTACCCGGCAAGCCGCGGCCGGCGACACCGTCGCCACGCTCGTCGCGGTCCCCCACCCCATGCCTGGCATCGTACCGGCGGGAGGGTCGCCCGCCGGGCTGCGCCCGGTCCGTATGCGGTCCCTTTGTCCCTGAGGGTCCGATACCGTGAGACGGCATGACACGTCCCGATCCCGTCCGCCTCGCCGCACCCCTGCTGCTCGTCCTCACCCTGGTCGCCGGCCTGCTCACCGCGCCGGCCGGCCCGGCGCACGCCGCACCGGCCAAGAACCCGCCGCTGACCACCCCCTGGACCGCCCAGGCCCTCGACGGCACGCCACTGCCGGAGTACCCACGACCGCAGATGACCCGGCCGGACTGGCTCACCCTCAACGGCGAGTGGCAGTTGCGCCAGTCCGCCACCGACGACGCCCCGGCGTTCGGCACCGACCTGCCCGAGCGGGTCAACGTGCCGTTCCCGGTGGAGAGCGCCCTGTCCGGGGTGCAGCGCGCAGCCGGCGACACCCGCAACTACCTGTTCTACCGGCGGGTCGTGACGGTGCCCGGGAGCTGGGGCGGACGCCGGGTGCTGCTGCACTTCGGCGCCGTCGACTGGCAGACCACGGTCTGGGTCAACGGCGTGGCGGTCGGCAACCACACCGGCGGCTACGACGCCTTCAGCTTCGACGTCACCGGACAGTTGCGGGGCGGCGCGAACGAGATCGTGGTGAAGGTGTGGGACCCGACGGACAGCCGGCAGAACGGCAGCCTGCCGCCGATCGGCAAGCAGACCAAGCAGCCCGGCGGGATCTTCTACACCCCCAGCTCGGGCATCTGGCAGACCGTGTGGCTGGAACCGGTGCCGACCGCCTCGATCAGCAGGGCCGACCTCTCGCCGCGCCTGGCCGACGACACCCTGCGCGTCCGGGTTCTCACCCGGGGCGACGTCAGCGGGCACAGCGTCCTGGCCGAAGCGCTCGACGGCACCACCGTGGTCGGCTCCGCCACCGGTGGTTTCACCGAGTTCACGGTGCCCGTGCCGAACGCCCGCCGCTGGTCGCCCGACACCCCGTTCCTCTACCAGCTGCGCATCACCCTGCGTAATGCCGCAGGCGTCCAGGTGGACCGGACCACCCACTACTTCGGCATGCGCGAGATCAGTACCGGCGTCGTCAACGGTGTCCTGCGGCCCAAGCTCAACGGCCAGTTCGTCTTCCAGGTCGGCACCCTGGACCAGGGGTTCTGGCCGGACGGGCTCTACACCGCGCCCACCGACGCCGCGCTCGCCTTCGACCTGCAGAAGCACAAGGACCTCGGCTTCAACATGGTGCGCAAGCACATCAAGGTCGAACCGCAGCGCTGGTTCTACCACGCCGACCGGCTCGGGCTGCTGGTGTGGCAGGACGTCCCGTCGCTGACCGCGCAGGACGTCGACGCCACCGACGCGCAGCAGGCGCAGCTCGAAGCCGAGGCCCGCGAGATCGTCGACGAGCACCGCAGTTCGCCGGCCGTCGTCACCTGGACCGTCTACAACGAGGGGTGGGGGGAACGGGCGCTGGCCGACACCCGCCGGGTCTCCCAGGCCGTCAAGGCCCAGGACCCGACCCGGCTGGTCAACGCGCACAGCGGCCACAACTGCTGCCAGTCGTCGGGGGACCCCGGCACCGGCGACATCGACGACTGGCACGTCTACCTGGGACCGGACTCGCCGGTGCCGTCGAGCAGCCGGATCGCCGTGCTCGGCGAGTTCGGCGGCCTCGGCCTGCGGGTGCCCGGACACGAGTGGAGCCCGAACGGCAGCTTCTTCGCCTACGAGTGGCAACCGGACTCCACCGCGTTGACCGACCGCTACGTCGGCCTGGTGCAGGGCACCCAGAACCTCATGCTCGGCAAGGGGCTCAGCGCCTCGGTCTACACCGAGATCGCCGACCAGGAGGGTGAGCTGAACGGGTTCCTCACCTACGACCGGCAGGTGGTCAAGATGGACCAGGCCCGGGTCCGGGCGGCCAACCTGGCGCTGATCACCGCGTCGCGGTCCGTCGGCAGTTCGGCGCCGGTGGCGCTGCCGCTGAACACCCGCCGGTCGTTGCAGGTGACGACTCCCGGGTACACCGACCGGTTCCTGCGGCACCGGGACAGCCTCGCCTACACCGAGGTGGTGAACGCGGACAGTTCGGCGCTGCTCAGGAACGACGCGACGTACACGGTCCGGGCCGGGCTGGCCGACGCGTCGTGCTACTCGTTCGAGTCGGTCAACTTTCCCGGGCAGTTCCTCCGCCACCAGGAGTCGCGGGTCCGCAACTCGCCGAACGACGGTTCGGCGCTGCTGCGCGCGGACGCCACCTGGTGTGCCCGGGTCGGCGTCAGCGGGAGCGGGGTCTCGTTGGAGTCCTACAACTTCCGTGGCAGGTACCTGCGGCACTACGCCTCGGAGGTGTGGCTGAGCAACGGCACGGGCGGCGAGGCGTGGAACTCGCCGACCCTGTGGGCCGCGGACAGCACCTGGAACGTCACGACGCCCTGGGCGCTCTGAGCGGGGCCGCGATCCCGCCGGGGCAGCCGTGCTGCCCCGGCGGTGGGGGTCAGCCGATGCGGAACTGGTCGCCGTAGACGGCGAACACCAGTGGCGTGTTCAGGTCGAAGTTGCCGTTGTCGAGGAACACCCGCTGGGCGGTGTCCACGCGGGAGGTGTCCGAGTGGGCCTCCTCCTTCTTCATCTCGATGACCCGCTCGTCGAGGAACGCGTTCAGCCAGGTCCGCTCGTTGCCGCCCTGCGCCGGGGGCTTCGCCCGGGTGAGGGCGCGGCTGCGGATCTGGCGCATGCCCTCGTACCCGTGCATGACCGCCGCGTCGTAGTAGGCGAACTGGCCGAGTGCCCGGACGCCGTCGTTCTTCCCGTCCCGCACCGACGGGGTGAAGTAGACCCGGTCCCGTTCGGATTCCTGCGCGGCCCGGAACACGGAGTCGTTGGCGGCGGTGCGCCAGTCGCGGGGGTAGTTGGGGTCGAGGCCGGCGTGCGAGGCGGTGCCGTTGACGGCGCGCAGCGCGGGCAGGTATCCGGCCAGCACGTTGCCGGGCTTGGTGTTGGTGTACGCCTGGACCAGTTCGAGCATGTCGCCGGTGCCGGAGCAGAACCCGATGATGCCGGCGGTGTAGCCCCGGCCGTCGCCGATGTCCTCGATGTAGGAGAACTGGGCGCGCCAGTCGAGCGAGGAGTTCTCGGCCGCCGAGACGAGCTGCATGGCGACGTCCTTCTTCGCCGGGTCGTCGAGGTTGGTGCCGGCCGGGGCGGTGGTGGTCGGGGTGGGTGTGGGGGTGCCGCCGCCGGGCAGGGTCCACTGCTGGTTGGTGGTGCCGCCGCAGGTCCAGATCTGGAGTCGGGCACCGTTGGCGGTGCTCCGGTCGGTCACGTCGAGGCACTTGCCCGAGGCCGGGTTGACCAGGGCGCCGCCACTCGCGGCGGTCCACTTCTGGGCGCCGGTGGCGTTGCAGTCGTACAGCTGGATCTTGGTGCCGTTGGTGGTCGACGCGGCGGTGACGTCGAGGCACTTGCCGAGCGCGCGGATCGAGCCGTCGCTGTTGCCCACCGTCCAGGTCTGGGCGGTGGTGCCGTTGCAGTCGTAGAGCTGCACCGCGGTGCCGTTGGCCGGGTTGGCGCCGGCCACGTCGACGCACTTGCCGGCCAGGCCGGTGATCGGGCCGGCGGTCGCGGCGCTGGCCGACGGGAGGCCGTAGCCGACCGCCGCGATGCCGGTCAGCAGGGTGCCTACGGCGTAGGCGACTGTTCTTCTGCGCACCATGGCGTTCCTCGGGGAAGGGGCGGCGGGCCGCCGGCCGGTCGGTGCCCGGACGCGACGTGCACCCGGCTGGGCACCGCAATAATCAGTAAGGTCTATTTACTGATAGCAGTGCGTCGATCAACTGTCAATCGCGGCGCCCAGCGATCATGGCAGGTCAGGGCGGCACCCGGTGCACCGGCCGCGCCGTACCCGGGTACGGCGCGGCCGTCATGCCGGCCGGACCGCGCCACCCCACGGTCAGGGTCGGCGCTCCGGGCGCAGGAAACCCGACAGCAGGTGCCGGAACTCGTGCGGATGCTCGATCGCCGGCACGTGCCCGCACCGGCCGAACACGTGCAGCCGGACGTCGGCCAGGTGGTCGAGCAGGGGGCGGGTCGCCGGGCCGAGCGGGGTGACCCGGTCGTCGGCGCCGTGCACGAGCAGCACGGGCGCGCGGATCGCGGCCAGCGTCCGGGCCGGGAGGGTGAGGTCGTCGACCCACCGTTGCCGGGGCGGCGGGAACAACGACGCGTACGCGGCGGCCCCGGCCAGCATCGCGTCCGCGCGGGCGGTGACGGCCGCGTCGGTCACGAGCGCCTGGTCGAGGACGAGCCGGCTCAGCATGTCCCGCGCCCCGGTCGGGCCGGCGGGGGCGGCCCAGAGCGCGTCGAGGTCGGCCGACAGCGGCGCTCCGGGGGCACCCATCGTCGAGACCGCGACGACCCGGGTGACCCGCCGGGGGTGCGCGGCCGCCAGGGCCAGCGCCACGGCTCCGCCCATGGAGTGGCCCACCACGGCGTAGTCCCCGATGCCGAGCGCGTCCATCAGGCCCGCGGCCTGACTGGTCCACATGCGCAGACCGCCCCGGGAGCCCGCCGGGACGGGGGTCCGGCCGAACCCGGCGTGGTCGGGGGCCAGTACCCGCCAGGACGGGCCGAGCGCCTGCGCCGTCGCCGCCCAGGCTCCGGACCCGGTGGTGCCGGGTCCGGAGCCGTGCAGCATCAGCACCGCCGGCCCGGCGCCGCTGTCGAGGACGTGGACGGGAGAGCCGTCGACGGTGACCGTCCGCGGTGTCGTCATCGGTCGGGGCCGGGTGCGCTCAGGCCGAGGGGGCGTCGACGGACTTCGCGAAGAGTTCCATCATGGCCCGGCCGAACTGCGGCATGTCGGGCCAGCCCCGGCAGGAGACGAGGTTGCCGTCGA
The DNA here is from genome assembly GCF_015354745.1 of Micromonospora sp. S-DT3-3-22. NCBI lineage: Bacteria > Bacillati > Actinomycetota > Actinomycetes > Micromonosporales > Micromonosporaceae > Micromonospora > Micromonospora sp. S-DT3-3-22. Next base: position 24,780 of record NZ_JACGMO010000059.1, on the reverse strand, counting down.
CGACGTCGGGCGCGTCGATGACCGTCGCGCCGGCGTTCTCCATGTCGCCGGTGATGGGCGGGAAGCACGCCGTCTTGCGGCCCTTGAGCAGCCCGTACACCGCCGGGACCTGTGCGCCGTGGCAGACCAGGGCGACGGGGAGGTTGCGCGCGAAGAAGTGCTCGGTGATGCGCCTGACGTCGGCGTCGACCCGGATCCACTCGGGGGCCCGCCCGCCGGGGATGATCAGGGCGTCGTAGCGTTCGACGTCGACCTCGGCCCAGGGTACGTCGACCGGCAGTTTGCGGCCGTTCTTCTCCACGTAGGCGTCGGAGTTCGGGTCGAACTCGTGGATGACCAGTTGCACGTCACGCAACGTGCGTGACGCGACGTCGACGTCCCAGCCGCCCTCCTGGACGCGGTAGTAGGGGTACATGGTGTCGAGTTCCTCGGCGGCGTCGCCGGTCAGGAGCAGCGCTCTGGGCATCTGCTTCTCCTCGCAATGTGGTGGCGGTGAGGTGGACGCGATCCAATCCGATCCGATCCGATTGGGCTAGCATTCCTCCGCCCCGCCCGCCCGTCAAGACTGCACGGTCAACGCGTGGCCGTCCTCGATCTCGTCGAACAGCCGACGGAAGCGGTCACCGGAGCGCAGGATGTGCCGGCGCATCGCGTAGGCGGCGGCGTCGGGGTCCCGCGCGGCGATGGCGGCCACCACCGCCTCGTGCTCGGCCATCGCCAGGTGCGTGACCTGGGTGTCGTGGTGCAGCCGGAACAGGTGCACGTGGCTGTGCAGGCGGGCGAGCGTCTCCCGGATGACCTGGTTCTCCGCGCTCAGTGCGACCAGGTCGTGGAAGGCGGCGTCGCGCAGCCCGAAGGCGCCGTACGCGGCGGGCCCGACGCCCCCCTCCAGCTCCGCCATCTCCTCCAGCATCCGGCGCAGCCCGGCCACCTGCGTCAGCGACGCGCGTTCGGCGGACCTGCGCGCCGCCGCCGGTTCCAGCAGCAGGCGGACCTCCAGCATGTCCTCGAAGCGGTGGCGGGTGATCTGGGGTGGGATGCGGTAGCCGGCGTGCGGCACCCGCACGACCAGGCCCTCGGCCTCCATCCGGTTGAGCGCGTCCCGGATCGGCGTCTGCGAGACCCCTAGCTCGCGGGCCAGGACGTCGATCGTGACGCGGGAGCCGGGCTCGATCCGGAGCGACATCAGCTGTCCGAGCAGCGTGTCGTACACCTCGTCGGCGAGCCGGCCGCCGGAGCGCGCGGGCGACGTTCCGCCCGACGCGGCCCTGCGGCCCCGCGCGCCCATCGCTTCGTCGTCCATCGTGACGTGAGGTCCTTTCTTGCGCCTTCGGGAACCTGTTGACATCAGTTACGACGCTGCGACATGCTGACGCCCCCCACCCGATCGTATAGGAAACGTGACGGGCGACCGTCATTCTGCACCGTCTCCGTAACGCCTGCCATCGCTCCACTCGATCATCTGGAGCTCCCATGAGCATGCTCGACGCCCTGCCCGGTTCGTCACCGGGTCACCGACGGGCCGACGTACCCCCGGCGGCCTGACGACGAACCGGCACGTCGCGGCGCGTCCGTGACGCCGGCCCACGGGTCGGCCCCGCGGCGGCCCGGCACCACGCCTGAACGACGAAGCACCTGCTCGGCGAGGCACCTAGCGAGGCTCTCGACGTCCCCACCACCCCAGAAAGCAGGTACCACGATGCGGCATCCGAAGCGAATTGGTCGAACATCGGTCTCCCGGCGCAAGGTTCAGCTGGCGACGGCGGCCCTGCTGCTGGTGGCCACGACCCTGGTGGCGTGCGGCGACGGCCAGGACGACGGCACGAAGGCGAGCGCCCCGAAGGCGCCTGCGACGGTCCCCGAGCTCAGCAAGGACCCGCTGACCCTCAGCTTCATCTGGTTCGACTGGCCCCCGGCCCACGCCCTGGAGGACTTCGCGAACGCGGAGTACAAGAAGGAACGGCCGAACGCGACCATCAAGGTCAACACCGTGCCGAACGCGAACTGGCACGACGCGATGTTCACCCAGTTCGCCGCGCGCAAGACCGACTTCGACATCGCGATCCTGGACTCGCAGCACATCGGTGAGGCCGTGACGAACGGCAACATCCTCGACCTCACCGACTTCGTCAAGAAGAACATCGAGGTCGACGCCTACAACCCGTACCTGCTGGCGGCGTACGGCCAGTTCCCGCAGGCCGAGACCGGCAAGCGCGACGAGAACGCCAGCCTGTACGGGCTGCCGCTGCTCGGCGACACCTGGACGATGATCTACCGCAAGGACCTGATCGGCGACAAACCCCCGCAGACCTGGGACGAGATGATCTCGGTCGCCGCGAAGTGCCAGGCGGAAAACCCGGGCGTCAGCGGGCTGGCGTTCCACCAGGCCAACGGCTCCGACGCGGCAGCCGTCACCTACAACACGGTCAACGGCGTCTACGGCGGCAACCTCTGGGACGCCAAGAGCCGCAAGATCGATGGCGTCCTCAACGACACCGCCGGCCACGAGGCGATGGACGTCCTGGTCAACAAGATGAAGCCGCTGACCGCCAAGGGCTCCGGCAACTGGTTCATCGACGAGGTGAACGCGGCGGTCGCCCAGGGCAAGGCGTGCATCGCGTTCAACTGGATCGCCGCCAGCGGCGGCCTGCTCGATCCGAAGCAGTCGACGCTGGGCACCACCCGGGAGCAGATCCTCGACAAGCTGGGGTTCGCCACCCTGCCGACCCAGAAGACGAACCTGGTCCCGCTCGGCGGGATGGGGATGCACGTGTCGGCCTACTCCCCCTCGGCGAACCAGGCGGAGGCCCTGAACTTCATGCGGTGGTTCGAGCGGGCCGACGTGCAGAAGAAGTGGGCCGCGGCCGGTGGCGTGCCGTCGCGTACCGACGCCCTGCAGTCACCCGAGTTCCTCAACGCCGGGCCGTTCAACCAGGTCTACGCCGACTCGGTGCCCCGGATGCGGGACATGTGGAACGTGCCCGAGTACGCGCGTCTGGTCGACATCGAGAACACGAACGTCAACGCGGCGCTCAACGGCGCGAAGAGCCCGAAGGCCGCGCTCGACGACATCGCCCGCGAGCAGCAGGGCGTACTCGACTCCAGCAACCGCAAGGGCGGCGGCGGGCTGTGAGCGAGCTGACGACCGACCGTCCCGGGCAGGTGGCGTCCGCGACGCCACCTGCACCGGGCCGGTCCCGCCCCCGGCTGGGCGACCGCGGCCTCGCCGTGGTCTTCATCTCCCCCGCGCTGCTGCTGTTGCTCGGCATGTCGGTGTTCCCGCTGCTGTGGGCGTTGTACCTGTCGTTCACCGACTACTCGGCCACCCGAGGGGGACCCGCCCGGTTCGTCGGGTTCGGCAACTACACCGCGATCCTGACGTCGGCGCAGGTCCACCAGCGGGCCCTGACCACGTTGATCTACGTGGTCGGCGCGGTCACCCTGCAGACCGTGCTCGGCTTCTCCATCGCCTACCTGATCTCCCGGCGCACCCACGGGCGGGGGCTGCTGACCACCCTGTTCCTGGTGCCGATGATGCTGTCGCCGGTCGTGGTGGGGCTGTTCTGGCGGTTCATGCTCGACGCGCAGTTCGGCGTGATCAACAGCATGCTCGGGTCGCTCGGCCTGGGGCAGGTGGAGTGGCTCACCCGGCAGCGGACCGCACTGGTGTCCCTGATCGTCGTCGACACCTGGCAGTGGACGCCGTTCATCATGCTCATCGCCCTCGCCGGCCTCACCGCGGTCCCGAAGTACCTGTACGAGGCCGCCTCGATCGACCGGGCGTCCGAGTGGTTCCGGTTCCGCACCATCACCCTTCCGCTGGTGTGGCCGCTGCTGCTCATCGCCGTGCTGTTCCGGGCCATCGAGGCGTTCCGGCTGTTCGACCTCGTCTACATCCTCACCAGCGGAGGTCCGGGGGTCTCCACCGAGACGTTGTCGTTCCACGTCTACAAGGTGGCGTTCCTGGGCTTCAACACCGGCACCGCCTCGGCGTACGGGATCCTCATGGTCCTCGTCGTCATCGTCCTCACGCAGCTCTACCTGCGCTACCTGAACAAACTCAAGGAGGGCTGATGGCCGTCTCCGTCGACGAGGCCGTGTCCGCAGGCCCGACCCCGGACCACCCGTCCCCCGCACGCCGCGTGCGCCGCCGGGGCCGCGGCCGGTCGGTGCTGGAGGTCGTGCTGCTGACCGCGCTGGCCGTCGTGATGCTCTTCCCGGTGCTGTGGATGATCGAGACGTCCATCAAGGAGAACCGGGACGTCTACGCCGTGCCGGCCGAGTTCTTCGGCTTCACGGTCACCCTCGACCACTTCCGGGACGTCTTCGTCGGCGCCGACGGCGGCCGCTCGGCCCTGTCCGTGGCGTTCCTCAACTCCGTGGTCGTCGCCGGCGTGTCCACGGTGCTGGCCACCGTGCTGGGGGTGCCGGCGGCCTGGGCGTACTCCCGCTTCACCCTGAAGGCCAAGAAGGACCAGCTGTTCTTCGTCCTGTCCACCCGCTTCATGCCGCCCGTGGTGGTCGTGGTGCCGATCTTCCTCATGTACCGCCAGGCCGGACTCATCGACACCAAGCTCGGCCTGATCCTCATCTACGCCGCGTTCAACGTCCCGTTCACGATCTGGATGATGAAGGGGTTCGTCGACGAGGTGCCCGCCGAGTACGAGGACGCCGCCATGCTCGACGGCTACAGCCGCCTCCAGGCGTTCTGGAAGTTCACCCTGCCCCTGCTCGTGCCCGGCATCGCCGCGACGGCGGTGTTCGCGCTCATCTTCTCGTGGAACGAGTTCGTGTTCGCCATCTTCCTCACCTCCAGCGACGACGTGCGCACCGCCCCACCGGCCATCGCCGGCCTGATCGGCGGCACCACCGTCGACTGGGGGCTGGTGGCCGCCGCCTCGGTGGTGTTCGCCCTGCCGGTGCTCGTCTTCGCCTACCTGGTACGCCGGCACCTCGTCGCCGGTGTGACCCTCGGGGCGGTGCGACGCTGATGGCGGGCATCGAGGTGAGCGCCCTGCACAAGCGCTACCCGGACGGCACGGTCGCGGTCGAGCACGTGGACCTGTCCATCGGCGACGGCGAACTGTTCGTGATGCTCGGCCCGTCGGGGTGCGGCAAGACGACCACGCTGCGGGCCATCGCCGGCCTGGAGCGGCAGACCAGCGGCGACATCCGCATCGGCGACACGCTGGTCAACGACCTGCCGCCGGCCGAACGCGACATCGCCATGGTGTTCCAGTTCTACGCGCTGTACCCGCACCTGCGCACCCGCGACAACCTGGCGTTCCCGCTGCGGGCCGAGGGACTGCCCAGGCACGAGGTGCGGGAGCGGGTCGAGGAGGCGGCCCGGCTGATGCGGCTCGGTCCGCTGCTGGACCGGCGGCCACGTCAGCTCTCCGGCGGGGAGCAGCAGCGGGTCGCGCTCGCCCGCGCCCTGGTGCGACGGCCGCGCGCCTTCCTGATGGACGAGCCCCTCACCAACCTGGACGCGGAGTTGCGGGCGGACATGCGCACCGAGATCAAGCACCTGCAGGGGGAACTGGGGGCGACGATGGTCTACGTCACCCACGACCAGGTCGAGGCGATGTCGCTCGGTCACCGCATCGCCATCCTCAACAAGGGGCGCGTCGAGCAGATCGGCACCCCGCTTGAGGTGTACGACCGTCCGGCGAGTCTGTTCTGCGCGGCGTTCATCGGCTCCCCGCCGATGAACCTCATCGAGGTGGAGGTGGCCGACGGGGCGCTGCGCGGTCAGGGCGGGCTGGTCCTCACGCCACCGCCGGGCCTGCCCCGCGACCGCCCCCTGGTGGCGGGCGTACGACCGGAGGCGCTGGAGGTCACCGCGCCGGGCGCGGAACGGTCGGTGCCGGCCCGCGTGGTCTCGGCGGAGTGGCTGGGCGACGAGATCATCTACGTGGTCGACCACAGCGGCGGACGCGACGTGCGGGTCCGGATGCCACCGACCGTACGGTTCGCCGCCGACGCGAAGGTCGGGCTGCGGCACACCGGCGGGACCCCGGCGGTCTACGACGTGCGCACGGAAGAACTGGTGGCCTGATGGGAACCGTTGCGGTCAAGGGGCTGTGCAAGTCCTTCGGTAAGGTCCGGGCGCTGGACGGGGTGACGCTGGACGTGCCGGACGGCGCATTCTTCGTCGTGCTCGGGCCCTCCGGGGCGGGCAAGACGACGACCCTGCGGGCGATCGCCGGCCTGGACAAGCTCGACGCCGGGTCGGTACACCTGGACGGCCGGGACGCGACCGCCGACGCCCCGGCCGTCCGGGACCTCGCCATGGTGTTCCAGAACTACGCCCTCTACCCCCGGCACACGGCGTACGAGAACATCGCCTCGCCGCTGCGGGCGCGTGGCCGCCCGTCGGGCGAGATCGCCGCCGCCGTCGAGCGGATGTCGGCTCTGCTGCACATCGAACGGCTGCTGCACCGCCGTCCCGCGCAGTTGTCGGGCGGTGAGATGCAGCGGGTCGCCCTGGCCCGGGCGCTGGTCCGCAGCCCCCGCGCGTTTCTCATGGACGAGCCGTTGACGAACCTCGACCTCAAGCTCCGCGTCGAGATGCGCACCGAACTGACCCGCATCCACCGCAGCCTCGGCGCGACCTTCGTCTACGTGACCAACGACCAGGTCGAGGCGTTGTCCATGGCCGATCAGGTGGCGGTGCTCAGGGAGGGGACGGTGCAACAGGTCGGCACCCCGACCGAGGTGTACGAGCGGCCGGCCAACCAGTGGGTCGCCGGGTTCGTCGGGAGCCCACCGATCAGCCTGCTCGCCTGCCACGCCGAGGGGGACCGCCTGGTCGGCGCGGCGGGCTGGACGCTGCCCCGGCCCCGCTGGGCCACGGCCGCCGACGGTCAGGCGCTGCTGCTGGGCCTGCGCGCGGAGGACCTGTCCGTGGAGCAGCGTGGGGACGCGTCGCTGCCCGGGGAGCTCTACGGGCTCGAACCCCTCGGTGACCGGACGGTGGTCGACGTGCGGGTGGGCACGGACATCCTGAAGGTCAAGGCGCGACCCACCGTCACCGGCACACCGGGCGAGCGGCTGCGGGTGACGGTCGACCTGGACCGCGCGCACCTGTTCGACGCGGACACCGGGCTGTCGCTGTCGGCGGCCGGGCGGTAGCCGGGGCGGCGACGGCAGCGGCCTGCACCGCTACCCGCAGGTGACCTGTCGGTCGCGGCACGCCGGACATCACCACGAAGATCACAGGAGGCGACGCAATGAGTGACCCGATGGACGTCCTGGCCCCCGAGCACCGGCGGCTGCGGATCGGCGACTCCTGGCGGGATGCCGCGAGCGGCGCCACCTTCGCCGTCGAGGACCCCGCCACCGGTACGACCGTCGCCGAAGTGGCGGACGCCGGCGTCGTCGACGGGCTGGCCGCCCTGGAAGCGGCGAGCAGGGCGATGGCGCAGTGGGCGGCGACCCCGCCACGGAAACGGTCGGAGCTGTTGACCGCGACGTACCGGGCGCTGACCGGACGGACCGAGGAGGTCGCCCGGCTGATCACGCTCGAAATGGGCAAGCCGCTCGCCGAGGCGCGGGCGGAGGTGGCCTACGGTGCCGAGTTCTTCCGGTGGTTCGCCGAGGAGGCGGTACGCGTCGAGGGGCGCTACAGCACCGCTCCCGCAGGCGGATACCGCATCCTCACCGTGCCGAAGCCGGTCGGACCGTGCGTGTTCGTGACGCCCTGGAACTTCCCGTTGGCCATGGGCGCCCGCAAGATCGCCCCCGCGTTGGCGGCGGGCTGCACGACGGTCACCAAACCGGCCGCCCAGACGCCGCTGACCATGCTGCTGCTGGCCCGCATCATGGAGGAGGTCGGTGTCCCCGCGGGTGTGGTCAACGTGGTGACCACCAAACGTGCCGGTGAGGTGGTCTCGGCGCTGCTGGCCGACACCCGGACCCGCAAGGTGTCGTTCACCGGGTCGACCGAGGTCGGGCGGGTGCTGCTGCGCCAGGCGGCGGACAACGTGCTGCGTACCTCGATGGAGCTGGGCGGCAACGCGGCCCTGATCGTGTGTGCCGACGCCGACCTGGACGTCGCGCTGCACGGTGCGATGGTGGCCAAGATGCGCAACATCGGGGAGTCCTGCATCGCGGCCAACCGGATCTACGTCGAGGAGCCGGTGCGGGAGGAGTTCACGAAGCGGTTCGCCGAGCGGATGGGCGCGCTGGTCGTGGGCAACGGCCTCGACGACGGCGTGGACGTCGGGGCGTTGATCGACGAACCCTCGGTCGCCAAGCTCGACGACCTCGTCGCCGACGCGGTCGGTCGGGGGGCCCGGGTCCTGGTGGGTGGCGTGCGCCCGGACGGGCCGGGTCACTTCTACCCGCCGACGGTCCTGGTCGACGTACCCGACGACGCACGGATGCTGCGGGAGGAGATCTTCGGCCCGGTGGCGCCGGTCATCTCGTTCACCTCCGACGACGAGGTGATCGCGAAGGCCAACGACACCGAGCACGGCCTGGTCGGCTACGTCTTCACCCGTGACCTGCAACGGGCGCTGCGGTTCACCGAAGGGCTCGAAACCGGGATGATCGGCGTCAACCGTGGCCTGATCTCGGACCCGTCGGCCCCGTTCGGGGGCGTGAAGCAGTCCGGCATCGGCAAGGAGGGGTCGCACGAGGGCATCGGCGAATACCTCGACGTCACCTACGCGGCGATCGACCTGCCGTGACCGTCCTGCCGCCCCCGACGCCCGCCGGGGAGCACCGCGCCGCACGGGTGGTCGGGACGTCCGACCAGCACATCGCCGCCGACGTTCCGGAGAGGCACCGCCATGCTTGAGACCGTCCGTGGACCTCGCCAGCTGATCGTCGGCGAAGGGGTCGCGCAGAACATCCCCCGGGTGGTGGCCGAGAACGGCTCACGGGTCCTCGTCGTGACCGACCGGACCCTGCTGGGGCAGCCGGGCGTGGCCGGGATCGTGGCCGCCGTGCGGGAGAAGGTCGAGGTGGTCGAGGTGTTCTCCGACGCGACCGCCGACGTGCCCCTCGCCGACGTCGACCGGGCCGTCTCGGCCGCCGCCGCGGTGGACGCCGACGTGATCCTCGCCGTCGGGGGTGGCACGGTGATCGACCTCGCCAAGATCGTCGGCGTCATCCGGTGCCACGGGGGGACGCCGCGCGACTTCTACGGCGAGTCGCGGGTGCCGGGGCCGACGATTCCGCTCGTCGCGGTCCCGACGACGTCGGGCACCGGCTCCGAACTGACCCCCGTCTCGGTGCTGACCGATCCGGACCGTGCGCTGAAGGTGGGGGTGTCCAGCGTCCACATCGTGCCGGACTTCGCGATCGTCGACCCCGAACTGACCTACACCTGCCCGGCGACCGTCACCGCCCACTCCGGCATCGACGCGTTCTGTCACGCGGTGGAGAGTTACACCGCGCGACCCCGGCCCCACGGGCCGCGCGACCCGGTGGAGCAGGTGTTCCTCGGCCGTAACCCGGTCACCGACCACTACGCGCTCCTGGCCGCGGAGCGGATCGCCCGGAGCCTGCGTCGGGCCGTCCGGGACGGCGGCGACACCGACGCGCGCGCGGACATGTCCTACGGGTCGGTGCTCGCCGGGCTCGCCTTCTCCCATGCGGGCAACGCGGCCCCGCACGCTCTGCAGTACCCCATCGGCGCGGCCACGCACACGCCGCACGGCCTGGGCGTCGGGCTGCTGCTGCCGTACGCGTTGGACGCGGCCCGGGACGCCATCGGTGACCGGTTGGCGACCCTCGCCGGGGTGTGCGGGCTCGACGTGACCGACGCCTCGCCGGCCGAGGCCACCGAGGTGTTCCTCACCTGGCTCCACGGGCTCCTCGCCGACATCGGTATCCCGCGCACCCTCGCGGACATCGGGGTGGCCCGCGCCGACCTTCCCCGCTTCGCGGAGATGGCCTCCGGCGTCACCCGCCTGATCCAGAACCATCCTGGGCCGACCGACACCGCCAGCCTGACCGCGATCCTCGAAGCGGCCTGGACCGGGGACCGGACCTGACGGGCCCGGCCGTCGTGCGCCGGGTTCGGGGTCGACGCACGGCGGCCGGGCCCGTCGGGTCCTACTCCTCCGGTTCCCAGGCGATCAACTGGTCGAAGACGCGCCGGTCGCCGTCGATCCGCAGCGCGTCCATGGTCAGCCGGCCGTAGCAGAACATGACCAGCTCGTGGGCGGTGCCCCAGGCGGCGACGTAGGCAACCGCCGGGTCCTCGACGGCGGCCGGCGTGGGGAGGCGGGCGGTCCGGGCACCGTCGGCGGAGAACCAGATCCGCCAGGAGCGGCCCTCGGCGGCGTGGTAGTCGACGATCGCGGGGGCGTGCGGCCACGCGACCGTCGTCGCGACGCAGGTGGTCAGGAACTCGTCGACACCGTCGAGGGCCACCGCGTCCGGCAGTGGCTGCGGGCCACCCACCGCGACCTGGGCGTCGTAGGTGTGCACGGCGACCTGCTGGAGCTGGTGCCGGGCGACGGCACCCGTCGTCTGTGGTGCCTGCGACGAGCCCCACCACGTCCAGCAACCCCGCTCCGGGCCGGCCTCCCGCAGCGCGTCGAGCAGCTCCCCCGTCGACGCGGTGAACCACGCCAGCAGGTCCTCGCGGTCACGGGGCACCACCGGGGTCGGCGTCGCCGGCGGAGCGTCGGCGGGTCCCGCGGCCACGATGGCGGCCCACCTGCGGCGTCCCTCGCCCAGGTGCCGCACGAGGTCGAGCAGTGTCCACTCGGGACAGGTCGGCACCCGCACGTCGAGGCTCGGCGCTGCGGCGACCGCCGCCCGGAAGGCGTCCGATCGTTCGTCCATCAGCCGTAACAGGTCAGCGAACTCCAGGGTTTCTTCCACTGCGGCTTTGTACTACCCCCGTCCGACGGGCGACAGCGGATTTCCCCGCCCCGGCACCGGGCGGGCGTGGCGCGAAAACCCGTTGCCCGGCGGCCGACGGGGTGACCATGCTGACACGCATGGGTCAGTGACCGGTGGCGCACGTGCGCGACGACGACGGGTTCGAGTCATCTCCCCGTCCCGTACCGCCATGCCACCCGAAGCCCGCACCGGCGACCGGTGCGGGCTTCCTTCACGCGACGTGACCTGCGACGTCGCCTCAGCCGGCAGGCTCCCCGCCGCGACGCCGGCTACCCGTCACCGGACCCGGGACGGCCCCGGCACGCCGTCGCGCTGCCGGGCGTCTCCCGCCGAGACCCTGGAATCGCCGAAGCCATGAACAGTTCCCGCCATGTCCGCGTGCCGGTTGACGGCCGTGAGGCCGACATCGACCGTAAAGCGCTGTGGGTTGTCAGCGAGCGCGCCCTGCCCACCATCGTCAGACCCTGTGTGTCGTGCCGGTCCACGCGGCACCGTCCCACCGGCAAGATCCGGGTCAACGCGAACCACAAGCTGTTGGACGTGTGGCTGCTGATCTGCTGTGTGCTGTGCGGCCGCACCTCGAAGATCCCCGTCCACGAGCGCGTCGCCGTGCGGCCGCTGGACAACGAGCGGCTCCTGATGTTCGAGAACAACGATCCGGCCGTGGTGCGCCAGTTGGCCATGGACGCGACGCTCGCCCGCCGGGCCGCCTACCGGCTCGACTGGACCGGCACCTGGCGGCTGGACACCGACCTGCCGTTCTACGACCTCCAGCGCACGGATGCCGCGCCGCTCGAGGTCATCGTCAGGTTCGAGGTGCCGGTGCCCGTACGGGTCGGGAAGCTGCTCACCGCCGGGTTCGGTCTGAGCCGGTCCGCCCTGCGGGGCATGGTCGACTCCGGGCGCATCCGGCTGCCCCTGCCCGTCACCGCCAGGGCGCGCGAGGATTTCCGCTTCCTGGTCGTCGCTCCACCGCTGCCGGCCGAGCGGGCCTGAGTTGCCGCCCGGGTGCCATCGGGCAGCCTGACTACAGGGCACTCGTCGGTGTAGTCGGGTGAGCCGGCCACCCGGGACAGCACGGTCTCGGCCCCGAAGGTGTCGGCTTCGGGGCCGAGTTCCGACCGGGCGCGCCGAGCTCGTCTCCGACCGGTCCCATCCCCCGACCGGTTCGGTACGGTTCAGGCCAGGTCGACGTGCAGAAGGCGCTGCCAGCCCAGAACGGCGCTCGCGATGAGCAACAGCAGTGACACGGTGATCAGTGACCAGTGCCAGGGCCCGTTGACCCAGTAGTAGACGAGCCCGCCGAGCGCTGGGATGTTGAAGGTGAGCAGGTCGGTCGAGGCCTGGAGGATCTTGCGCAGTCGTCGACGTTGGTCGCGCCGATGCGTCCCCTCCCAGTCGAACACGGGCGCGGCCCGGGGGTGCAGGTCTTCCACGCGTGGGGCGAGCGCCGTGCGGACGTAGCGACCGATCGCGGAGATCTTCTCGTCGTTGGCAAGGTGCGTCCAGCCCAGGACCGTTGCCGCTCCCGAGAGGATGAGCAACAACGCCCCCTGGCCACCCAGGGTGGTCACCCCCACCACGATGGCAGCGTATGCAGCCAGGGTGACGTAGATGAGGTTGTCGCGCAGGCCGATGCGGGCGCGCTGTTCTTCCTTGAGCTGCCCATACTCGGCCAGGAGCAGCTCGCGCAGCGGATCAATGGACATTGTGGGCCCCCTCGTGACGGGCGCGCAGGATGGGGATCTGCACCAGCCAGGTGTCGCCGGGGCGGTAGAGCGCGGCGGGCCGCCCACCGTTGCGGGTGGTCTGTTCTCCGGTCGGCCGGACGAAGTCCGGCACGGCGAGAACCTTCCGGTGGAAGTTGCGGGCGTCCAGGGACCGCCCCCAGACGATTTCGTAGACCCGGCGGAGTTCGGACATGGTGAACTCGGGACCGCAGAAGGACGTGGCGACGGTGGTGTACTCAAGCTTGCTGCGGGCGCGTTCCACGGCGTCGGTGAGGATCTGGGCGTGGTCGAAGGCGAGCTGGCTCGGCTCCGCGAGGATCTCCTCCACCGGGTACCAGTCGGCGTGGCGCGCGTCGCCGCCCGCAGCAGGCGCTCCCGGCGTCGGTGTCAATGCCAGATAGCAGACAGTGACGACCCGCTGTCGGGGGTCCCGGTCCGGTGTGCCGTACGTGGCGAGCTGCTCAAGATGCACTCGGCCGGGGTCGAGCCCGGTTTCCTCCGCCAGCTCCCGCACCGCGGCGCGGGTCAGATCCTCCTGCACGGTCGACAGAAAACCGCCTGGAAGGGCCAGGGAGCCGAGGTCCGGCTCGATGCCGCGCTCGACCAACAGGACAACGAACCGGTCCGCCAGGACGGTGAAGACCGCCAGGTCGACGGCGATCGCGATCAATGGGGCGGTCCACTGCTTGTCGTTCGGCACAACGCCCTCCTCTTTTAGTCAGCTTGACTATATCATCGACGAACAATTACGCTCGGCAGGGAAGTCCTCACCGAGGCGGCAGCTCGGCTGAGCATCTCCATGGGTCGCCCCCTCGGCCCGCACCTCGCAAATCACCCGCAACCGCAGAACCGGACCCGGTTGCATCCATTGACAGTCCAAAAAGGACGAACAGCGAGAGACGTACGAGGAGTGTCTGATGATCGTCGTACTGGTGGCGCTCGAAGTGGAGCGCAGCGAGATCAGGAAACGCCTACGGGACATACGTGTCGAGCGGCACCCCGCCGGCACCCACTTCGACGTGGGCACCCTCGCCGGGATCGGCGACGGGCCAGGCCGCCAGGTCGCGCTGGCGCTCGTCGGACGCGGTAACCCCGCCGCCGGGGTCATCGCCGAGCGCGCCATCAGCCACTACCGGCCGAGCGCGATGCTCTTCGTCGGGGTGGCCGGCGGACTGCGCGACTGGCTCGCCCTCGGCGACGTCGTGGTCGCCACGAAGGTGTACGCCTACCAGGGCGGGCGCAGCGAGGACAGCGGATTCCGGGCGTACCCGCAGGCCTGGCCGATCGCGTACGAACTGGAGCAGGTCGCCCGCCACCTCGCCCTCGACGGAGGCTGGGCGAGCGGCCTGCACCCGGCACCGAAGGTCCACTTCGAACCTATCGCCGCAGGCGAGGTGGTGCTGAACGGGCGCACCACGCCGGAGGCGCAGCGCCTGCACGAGCACTACGCCGACGCCGTGGCGGTGGAGATGGAGAGCGCCGGCGCAGCGCACGCCGGACACGTCAACCACGCGGTGCCGACGGCCACCATCCGTGGCATCAGTGACCAGGCCGGCGGCCACAAGGACCAGACCGACGCCGAGGGATGGCAGCCCAGGGCCGCGGCACACGCGGCGGCGTTCGCGCTGGCGTTGGCCGCCCGGCTCGACCACGGCGACGCCGGCACGCCGACCGCCCCGGACGACAGCCGCTACACGGTGCACACGTCGGGGGCGCAGTCCCCGGTGATCGGCACCGGCGGCACCATCCACGGCGGCGTGCGCCTCGACTACCGGGGGGAGCAGGGAGATGGCTGAGGTTCCCCGTCAGCACGTACACACCTCCGGGGCCAACTCGCCGATATTCGCGACCGGCGGCACCATCCACGGTGGCGTGCACACGTACTACGTCGGGCCGAACGACCCACCCGAGAAGAAGTACGAGGTGGCGGTCCGCCTGCTCGATGGCGGCATGTCCCGAGCCGCGGAGCAGTTGCTGGCCGAGGTGCTCGCCACCTCGTACGGTCACCGGCCGGGGGTGTGCTACCACTACCTCGTCGCCACGCTCAGCGACCGGACCCTGAGCGCTCTCGACGATCGGCACCTGCAGGCGTTGGGCAACGCCCGACGGCTGGTCGCCAAGGGCGGCGCCCCGGGCCAGGAGAGCGCCGAGGACTTTCTCGACCGCAAGCGGCTGGGCAGCCTGGTGGCCCTCATCGACTTCGCGATGGGCATCAGCGACCGTGCGACGGACGTCGGCGTCAGGGCAACCTCGGGGACCAACCTCGAGGAGATGGCAGCGGCGTACGGGAACCTTCCCGAGGAGCACCAACGGCACCTCGACGGCCTGCTCGCCGGCCCCTTCAAGGACGAGGTGTTCCGTCGGAACGCCGACCGGGTCCGGGAACAACGCTCCGGCGACATCCTCGACCGTCGGCAGCGCGTCTGGAAGTTCTTCGAACCCGACCCCGCTGAGCCCAGGGAACTCGGCGGGGCGCAGGTGCCGCCGTCACGGAGCCTGACCCTGACCCGTTGGGCCGGGCTGGCGCTGGGGGTGGTCGGGACGGTCGGCGTCGCGGTGCAACTCGGCCTGGTCGGCGCGTTCACCACGCTGGCGATCACGCTCGTCCTCACCGGGATCGGTGTGCCCCTCGCCGGCTACGCGCGGTGGCAGCGGCAGCACCGCCGCACCCTGCTCGCGTTCTACGCTGATCGATTCCACGGTGGCCACGGCCTGGGTATGACCGTCGATCCGGAGGCGATGGACGCTGCGACCCGCACGGTCGAGGCGGTCTTCGCGAGTCTCGCACCGGGACAGCAGACGAGCTGGGAACCGATGACCCTCGGGCTGCGCCAGTCCCTCGCCCGCGAATTCGCGCTGCTCTACGACGAGTCGGAGCTGCGCAACGGGCACCTGCTGTGGCTCGCCCGCTGGCATGCCCGGCAGACCCGCGACGTTTGGAGCACCCGCCGGCTACTCACCTACGAGGACACGTACCGCGAGCGGCCACTGCTGAGGCGGGCCGAACAGTTCGCGGTTGCCCTGCTGGCGGTCGCGGCGCTGCTGGTGCTCGCCCGGTTGCTGCCCGACGGCAGCACGGAGTCGGGGCTTCCGCTGCTCGTCGCCGCAGGCGGCATCGCCCTGCTCTGGTACTCCCAGCCGAGGTTGTGGACGCGACAGTCGACCTACCGGATCGTGTCCCGGGAGCGGGCCGAGCGGTATGAGGCCGAGCAGGCCGAGTGGCAGCGGTGGAGTGCGGTCCTGAGTGACCGTCCCACCGACCAGGAGATGGCGACGTGGCTGGCCCAGGATGTCTTCGTGTTCAAGGCGGACATGCTCCGTGAACGGGGAATCCCCGCCTCGGAGGTGGCGTACGCCCTTGAGCTGACCACCGGCGCGGCGGGGGCGAGCAGTGCCCGGGTCATCTACGGGCCGATCCGCTACTCGCGCTACGTGCTGACGCTGTTCCTGCTGACCGCGACGGGTATCCGCTACTTCTGCTCCGAACTGGACTTCACCAACGGCGAGCTGCACGGATCGAGCCGTCGCTCGATTCCCTACGGCGGGCTGCGTGAGGTTGAGGTCACCGAGCAGAGCATCCGCCGCCCGGCGTCCCCGATCGCGCAACCGCAGATCACCTCCGGAGGTGTCTCCGTGTTCACCGGTCCCTCCATGGAAGTGCACATCCAACAGCGGCACTTCGTCGTCCGCACCGACACTCTCGGCACCATCAGTCTCGAACTGGGCGACTTCGTGCAGATGCGGGACGGTAGGGAACCGGAGGGGCTGGTCGCCCGGCTGGCCCTCGACAGCACCGGCGTCAACGACGCACTCGACGTCCTCGAAACGGTGGTGGTGGACGGCGCCGCCTGGCTGACCAAGGAGTTGAACCGCCGCCGCGGCGGCGGCCTGTGGGGCCGGGAGCCGGGGGGCATCGAAGCCGGCCAGGAGCGCATCACCGATGCGAACAGCCTCGGGCACGACACCGGCCCGGGGGGTACGCGGTGAGCCGCACGGCGATCGCGGCCGTGATCGCCGTCGTGCTGATCTGCCTGGGTGGCTGCTGCCTCGGCGGGGGCGTCGTCCTCGGCAGTTCCATGCCCTACGAGTGGCAACTGCCCGACGGTGACAATCCGGCCTCGGACAAGAAGCTCGGGATCATGGGGCACGTCGCCTACCAGCCTCCGTTGCTGCCGGTGCAGTTCGTGCTCAACTCGGACGGCAGCGTGGAGGTGCAGACCGACGACGTGTCCATCGTGACTCCGCTGGGGGTGTTCGGGGTCGGTGCCGACGGTGGTGTCCGCGACGCCGGTTCGTCGGTGCGCATCCTGCGGGCGGAGCCCGCCGACGTCACCCAGTTGCTGGTGTGCCCGATCGCGGCCCGCGAGAAGCCCGACGCCACGTGCGAGACCTTCCGGATCAACAGCGGCCGCAAGCTGCGGATCACCATGGACGGCCGCTTCGTGCAGGAGGTGGAGCGCAACCGCATCGTCATCTTCGTCGCGGCCGGTGCGAAGATCGACGTCGCGGACGCGGGTGCGACGTCGAAGAACACCGAGGTGTACGGCCCGGCCCGCATCGACGTCGAGAAGGTGACCTTCACCGTGAACGGTGAACACACCTACCTGGACCTGGAGCGCAGCCAGTCCGGCACGACCGCGGACGTCGCCTTCGACCACGTCACCCGCAGACTGGAACTGGTGAACGGGGCACAGGTCTCCCGGGTGCTCCGGCCGCAGATCTTCGACTCGGTGACCACCGACGATCTTCCGAGCGAGGCGGACTGCCTTGCTCAGCGGGAGTGGAGTGACGAGTTTCCGCCGCTCACCGTCGCGCAGCGGATGGTGCGCCTGGGTCGGGGGGTGGACAACCCGGTGGCGGCACCGCTCGCGGCCTGCGTCAAGACCGCCGAGGCTGATCTCGGCTACGTCGTCATCTGGCCGGGCAGCGAGTGGTTCACCGGAAAGCCGAAGTTGACCTTCTACAGTCTCGTCTGGGTGCGGTGACCCGTGGTCGCCGCGTCTCACCGCCAACACCCTGACGCCCGCGTCACTCATTCTGCGTCGCCGGGTTTTCGGGTCCTGTCGGCGTTTCGAACTGGTTTTCGCCGGCACCTTTCCGGGTCGATGCGGATGGTCGGGTCAGCGCTTCACCGCCAGCGTGAGGCCGTCGGCGAAGGACAGCATCGCCAGGTCGACCCGGTCGTCGGCGAGGAGCGAGACGTTCAGCTTCCGGATGGTGGCGGTGTCCCGGTCCTGGTGTTCCTCGTCGAGCACCCGGCCGAAGAACACCGTGTTGTCGAGGACGACCAGCCCGCCCCGGCGGACGAGTCGCAGCGCGGCCTCGTAGTAGTCCGGATAGCCCGCCTTGTCGGCGTCGATGAACACCAGGTCCACCGCGCCCGGTCCGAGTTCGCGCTCCAGGTCGGCCAGGACCTCCCGCGCTGCACCGATGCGTACGTCGATGCGGTCGGCCATCCCGGCACGTTCCCAGTACGGTGCGGCGATCATCGGCCACCGCTCGGAGATGTCCACCGTGATCAGCCGGCCACCGGGTGGGAGGGCCCGGGCCATGCACAGGGTGCTGTAGCCGGTGAAGGTCCCGACTTCGACCACCGGAAGCGACGTCGCGGTCAGTCTGACGAGCAGGGCCAGCAGCTGGCCCTCTTCCGGCATGATCTGCATCGCCCGGCCCATCGGCAGGGCGGCGGTCTCCCGACGAAGGTCGGCGAGGATCTCGTCGTCGCGCAGCGAGACCTGCCGGACGTAGTCGAGCAGGGCCTCGGTGAACTCAGTCTGCTGTGCCATCCGCATCCCATCCGGCTCGTATCTCCAGGGCGTCACGCAGCCCGGTCCGTTAGGTGGCCCCGAGCTTGGGGTAGACCTTGTAAGGGTGTCCGCTGACGGTGCGGTCCGACAGGCGCAGCCGGACGGCGATCTGCTTGTTCGTCAGGCCCTGGGCGGCGAGCCTGGCGACGGACTTCTCCTGCGCGGTGGGCCCGGCCGGTCCTTCGGCGGGCCGGGCGGCACGTAGCTCGTTGCGGGCCCGTGCCGCCCACGGTCTGGCGCCGAGGTCGAGGTCCGTGCGCAGGCAGTAGAGGAGCTGATGCAGACCCGGGTAGGGCAGGTCGGCTTCGGCGGGTGCGCCGGTGACCCACACGACGCGGCGGCCGGCCCGGCGGGCCTGGTCGTCGGTGGCGCGCAGCAGGGCCGTCTTGCCGCTGCCGACCCCGCTGCCGACCAGCAGGGCGGGGAGGCGTGCGCGGCCGCGCAGCAGTGCGTCGAGCAGTTCTCTCTCGGCTGATCTGCCGGTCAGCTCGGGCCGGTCGTGGGGCGGTGCCCGGTGTCGCCCGTCGTCGGGTGCCGGGTCGGCGAGCAGGGCGAGCTGATGCCGGGAAAGCACCTGGTGACTCCCCACCGATCGATGGGATGGACCCTTTCCCCTCGCGGTCATCGGCGCTGGGCCACCGCCAGGACGTAACCAGCCGCGGCGACGCCGCTGCAGCGCCGGAACAGTTCGACCAGCTGGTCGAAGTACGCGGGTACGATCCTGGCGACGAAGTCGGCCCGGACCTCACGCATGCGGTCGGACAGCACCGCGAACGCCCGCATCACGTTGGCGCTGAGGTCGTCGAACTCCAGGGCCTCGAAACCCGCCCGGTCAAGTCTGTCGGGCAGGGCGGCGATGGCGCGGCACTGCGTCACGGCACAGATATTGTCGATTATCTCTTGTTCGGGGCCGCCTGCCGGGTGTCTGTCGATGATGGCGGCGATGACCAGTCGTGCGCCGGGGCGCAACACGGTGCCGATCTCCTGGAGCGCGCGGTCCTGGTCCGGCATGTGGATGAGGGATTCGATGGCGAAGGCCCCGTCGAACATACCGGGTGCAAACGGCATGTTCATGGCGTCAGCGTATCGGAAATGTACGCGGTGGGCGACGCCGAGTTGCCGCGCGCGGGCTCTGGCCGTGTCGATCTGCCCGTGGCTGACGGGGATTCCCGTCAGCACCGTCTCGTGCCGGGTGGTGGCGAGCCGCAGCGACGCGGTGCGGCATCATGTCGGTGAGCCGTCCGGAGGCCTCGGCGACGGAGGCCCGGTCCGCGTCGTCGGTCCAGCAGCCGAGGTGGATGTTGCCGTCGAGCAGAGTGGTGAACAGTTCGGTCATGAGGTCGTACATGTGACCGACGTCGGTCGATACCGGCGCTGACTTCGGTTGGCCGCTGTCGCGATTGGATGTGCGGTGACATCCGATCCGACAGCTGGGGGCAAGGTGGCCGAGCCTGTCCTCGTGCGCAGGTTGACCGACCAGGAAGGTCAGAAGCTGCAGCAGATCGTGCGCCGGGGCAGCACAAGCTCGGTGCGGTACCGGCGCGTGATGATGCTCCTCGCATCGGCCGGCGGCAACCGGGTTCCGGTGATCGCCCAGCTGGTGCAGGCCGACGGGGACACCGTCCGTGACGTGTCCACAGGGTCGTTCAGATCGGCCTGGCCTGCCTGGACCCTCTCGTCGTGATCCGTCCTCCCTCCGCGTCGCTTCACGAGGGATAACTAGCCGTCGTAGCGTTGCTGAGCCTCGAGCAGGGCGTCGGTGTGGGCGCCGAACCAGCTCAGCAACGCGCACAGCGGTTCGGCCAGGCTTTCCCCGAGCGCGGTGAGGGTGTAGGTCACCTGCGGCGGCGTGGTCGGCTCGACGTGCCGATCGACCAGGCCCGAGCGGGCGAGGGACTTCAGGTTCTGTGACAGCATCTTCTGGCTGATGCCGCCGATGCGCTGGTGCAGCGCCGAGAAGCGGTGTGGGCCGGTGATCAACGCCGCGATGATCAACGTACCCCAGCGGGTGGTCACCTGATCCGCGATCGCGCGCGAGGGGCACCGGCTGTCGAAGGTGTCACCGGCGAGCAGCCGGTACGCCGACTGCAGTTCAGAACTTACCGCCATGCAAGCAGCTTACGAAAAGGTGCCTACTTACTGCCAGTGAGCAACTTCCCTAGTCTGAGCGGCATGAACGAACTGCAGGACCGCACAGCCCTCGTGACCGGCGCTGCCAAGGGCATCGGAGCCCACCTCGCCTCCGCCCTCGCGACGGCGGGCGCGTCAGTCATCGTCAACTACCGCACCGACGCCGCCGGTGCCGAACGCGTCGTCAATGACATCGTCACCGCCGGCGGACGCGCAATCGCGGTCCAGGGCGATGTCGGCCGGCGTGAAGACGTCCGAGCGCTGTTCACCACCGCCCGAGAAGCATTCGGACCCATCGACGTCCTGGTCAACAACGCGGCCATCGCCACGTTCACCCCCCTGTCCGCTGTCACTGACGAGGACTTCCACCGGCAGGTCGACACCAACTTCCTCGGCCCGGTGCTGACGATGCAGGCTTTCGCCGCTCAGGAGGACCTCGGCCGCTCAGCGTCCATTGTCAACGTCTCCACGGCCGGCACATCCAGCCACCCGGCCTACAGCGCGGTGTACGTGGGTACCAAAAGCGCGCTGAACTCGATCACCCGGATCGTCGCCAAGGAGCTGGCCCCACGCGGCATCCGGGTGAACGCCGTGGCGCCGAGCGCCTCGGAGACCGACGGCACCCGGGCGGCGGGCTTCATCGGCTCACCTGCGGCCGAGGCCGCGATCGCCGAGATCCCGTTGGGTCGCTTGGGCACGCCGGAGGACTACGGCCCCGTCGTGACCTTCCTGGCCTCGGACGCCGCCCGCTGGATCACCGGGGAAGTGTTGTTCGCCAGCGGCGGTCAGCGATGACCGGCACCGGCAGCCCGAGGCGCGTCTGTTGATGCGTCCGCCACCTCACCCGGCGAACGTATGCGGCCAGAGCACCAGATGAGCGGCTGACGCCCGCGCCGGGTCGGCGCATCCTCGATCGGGGGTGCGGGGTGGGTGGTCCGGCGCTCGACCTGGCCCGCTCGTACGACGTGGAGGTCGTCGGCATCACGGTCAGCGACGGCCAGGTGGCGGAGGCCACGGCCCGGCGCAGCGTGGGTGACGGTGGCGGGTCCTGGCGTCCGCCGTGGCTCGGATGCCCGCACAGGTGGGTCCGCGCGGCCGGCGACCACCGCACACACGACTGCGGTGAGCCCTGCACCAGCCGGCGGCAGGTAAGACCGAGGGATCATTCGCGACCATACGATCCACGCTGCCCGACGACCTCGTTCACTGTCCGAGGGGGCGGTAGCGCAGGTGTACGACGCCGTTTCCGAATCGGCGCTCCTCAAGGAGCTCAAGCTCGGCGCGCATGCCGGTCGGTAGCCCTGGTTTACCCCCACCGACGACGATGGGCAGGATGAACAGCTCGCACTCGTCGAGCAGCCCGGCCTTGAATGCCTGTGCCGCGAGGTCGGCGCCTCCGACCATCAGGTCGCTGCTGGCTGTGGCCTTCAGTCCGCGGACGGCGGAGGGGTCGAAACGGCGTTCGACCCGGGTGTCGGCAGTGGGGACTTCGGTGAGGGTGGTGGAGTAGACGATTTTGCTCGCCCCCTGCCAGGCGCTGGCGAAGTCGGCCATGAGGTCCGACTTCGCCGCCAGCGCGGGGTCGGTCTCCCAGACGGCCATCGCCTCGTACAGGCGTCGCCCGTAGAGGAACGTGCCCACCGGCCGCAGGCGTTCGGTTTGGAACGCGAACACTTCGTCGTCGATGGGGAACCAGGCGAAGGTGCCGCGTTCGTCCTCCATGTAGCCGTCGAGCGAAACGTTGTTCATGTAGATCAGCTTTGCCATGCCCCTACCTCTCGGTGGTCAGCTGGGCATTCGCCAGGTTGGCGTCCAGCTTGGTGAAGGCTTGACGCCAGCCCTCCTCGCTCGGCCGCGCCAGATGTTCGGGGAGCCACTGGCGGATCTCCAGTCGCGTCCGACCGTCCGCGTCGTCGTGGAACTCGATGCGCAGTCTCGTCTCGAACGGCTCGATGCCCTGTTGCAGCCGCCCACTGACGCGCATGACACCGTCGATCAACTCGCCGTCGACGACGTCGGTGAGGTCGATGTGGACGTGCACGCGAAGGCCGGGGTCAGCGGCGTTGACCTCGGTCCACCGTTGAAATCCGCCGGGGCGCACGTCGAACGCGATCTCGTCGCGCGGCAGTGAGTTCCCGATCGGACCCCACCACGCCGCCAGGTGCTCGGGTTCGGTGAAAGCTCGGTAGACGAGCTTCCGCGGCGCGTCGAACAGACGCGAGATCGCCAGCTGCGGAGTCGCCGGTCTCATTCCCTCTCCTGATCGTCGTGCGTCGCCGGGTCCGTCGCCCGCTCAGCGGCCTGCATCGCGGCGAGATGGACGTCGAGGCGGGTGAGGGACGAGTCCCACAAACGCCGGTAGCGCTCGATCCAGTCGGCCGCCTCGCGCAGCGGGGCAGCCTCGAGGTGGCTCGCGCGCCACTTGCCCGACCGCGACCGCGAGATGAGCGCGGCGCGCTCAAGCACCTTCAGGTGCCGGGACACCGCCGGCATCGAGATCGACAGCGGAGCGGTGAGCTCGGTGACCGTGGCGTCGCGTGCGGCCAACGTGGCGATGATCGCCCGTCGGGTGGGATCGGCGAGCGCCGAGAACACCGCGCTGAGCTGATCGGTGGCTGCCATCGAAAGCCCTCTCACTTAACCAACGTGTTAAACGTATAGTGTCGCGATCGGCACTGTCAACGAAGGCGTGAACCGCCATGCGCGGCGTGGAGGGCGGCGAGGCGGCAGCCGGCCGATTGCTGGACCGCGGCGTCACCGCCGTGGTCTGCGCTTCCGGCCTGATGGCGCCGGGCGCCACCCGGGCTGCCCGCCAGCGTGGCCTGTCGGTCCCCGGCGACGTCCCGGTCGGCGGGGACGACGATTCGCCGCTGATGGCCTTCACCGATCCGCTGCTGACACCATGCGGCCCGGCGTCGGCCAACCCGCCGGGGGGTGCGGGGCAGTCCGCCGCCCGGACGACAACGGGTCCCGGCAGACCGACGTCGTGCCGCTCTGCGTCGCCGGCCGGTGCCCGCACTGACGGGTCGACCCGTCGGGGAGGTGTGGTGACCACCGCGCCTCCCCGACCTTCCGGCTCGTCTGCACAGGATCGGCGTCGCCGGGTCGGTCCAGGCACGTCGGCGGCTGCCCCCGCGCGGCGCGGGGGCAGCTGCCGGCTCAGCGCCAGAGGGCCGCGTTGCCGAAGTTGGCGGGTTCGGTCTCGCCACCGGCGCCGACCGCGTCGGTGGTGGTGATGGCATGAGGTGGCTCCTGTGTCGGTCGTGCGGTCTCTGCTCGGGCGTCGTGATGCGGGACACCGTGCGGTTGGCGGTTGTCCGGTGCGGGTGACGCCGTCGCGGCGTGGACGCGTCGGGTGCGGGGTGGGCGGCACGGAGCAGGATGAGGTCGACCGCGACCCCGACTCGGTCGGCGGGAAAAGCTAAACCTGGCGGTCGACGTCGCCGATCGTCAGCAGCCTGGGCGGTGGACACCGGCGGTGACCGGTCGACCGGTCAACGTGAGAGCGTTAACAGGTGCTGCCCGAATATCTTCACCTGCATCTTTGCCGACTCATCAGCCGCTGATCGCACGCGATGCCACCTACATCGACTTTCGTGCATGAAGGCAGCGTCCGTCAAGATGTGACACCAGTTTTCTCGAAACTTCTGAGCCCTCGGTCGCCGACCACTTCCACCGCAAAGCCCGCACCACAAGAGACGCTGCAATGCAACTTCACCTGCTAAAACGCGGCCCAACCCGCTCGGGGATCAGGCCGACGGGTGGAATAATGTTTGCGTTAACAGTTTCGGATCATTGAAGGGCTCCAGCGCGCTCCGGAGCTGCCCGACGACGGCAAAAGGCCCACCGGGGGCCTCCCGGCCTACCCCCGGAGCGCACGGGGCACCCCGACGGGCCGGATTCGCCCGCCCGACCCGCCGCCGGCCGCGCCACCCACATCACCCGCACCACCTGTCGATTTCGCCCGGCCGGCCCGCGGACACAGTGCCAACGCTTCGCCATTTTCCCTGGTGAGGGAGCCTTCGCAGGCTGCCTCGGGCGGCCGGGGCGGGGGTGGAGCACTGTCGACACAACCATTGACACGCTCTTATGTTAACGTTAACTTGCTCCTCAGTGCAGCAGCTGGGTCACGCCCTCTGCCGCCGATTCGGCTGGTCAGCGCCCCCGGCGTCCGGGCCGCCAGCCCCGACGGCACCGACCAGCGGACTCGCCAGGCTGCACGGTTGCTCCTGCCTGCCGGAGTTCGGGCC